>NZ_AUIS01000005.1 GCF_000423825.1 Thermithiobacillus tepidarius DSM 3134 | reverse complement strand
CCGCACAAATAGACCTCGTGCTGCCCCCAGGGCCCGCATTCGTCCACGGTGGGCAGCAGCATCTGCGTGCCGCCGGTATCGACGGCAGTGGTAAACCGGAAGTTAGGGTAGCGCCTGGCCCAATCGGCCAGCAGGTCGAGATGATAGAGATCCTGCTCCTGGCGCGCACCGAAAAAGAAGTGGATGCGCCGATCGAAACCCCGGAAAAAAGCCTCTTCCAGGATGCCCTTGATGGGCGCGAAACCAGTGCTGGCGGCGACACACAGTACGTCGCGTGGGCTATCCTCGCGCAAGAAGAACTCGCCGATGGGACCCCTGATGCGCAGGCGGTCTCCGGGCTGCAGCGCCTCGAAAAGCTGCGTGCTGAAAAGCCCGTTCGGCGCCCGGCGGATGTGGAACTCCAGGGTACCGTCGTCCGCCGGCCGGTTGGCGATGGAATAGGAGCGCATGACGCCGGGATGGCCGGGCACCTCCACCTGCACATACTGCCCGGCCTTGTAGGCGAAGGGGGTTTCCGGCCGCAGCCACAGCCCCATCACGTCCGGCCCCAGGCGGAGCAGGCGCCGGATCTCGGCGTGTTGGAAGGATTCAGTGTGCACCGACGCTGCAATGCACAGGTCGCTGGTCGGCTTGAACTTGCAGAGGATGGCCGCGCCGGCCGCCTTTTCCTCCGGAGTGAGCAGCAGGGGCATGTAGATGCCCTGCTCGCCCTGGCCTTCCAGCACGGTGCCCTTGCAGTCGCCGCAGGAACCGTTGCCGCAGCCGTGCTGCAGGGCGACGCCGTGGGCCAGCGCCGCCTCCAGCACCGTCTGTCCGGCCTCGGCCGTGAAGGACACCCCGCTCGGCTCGACGGTGATGCGATAGGACATGAACCGGCTCCTCAGGCGGCCGCCTGCTCTGCCGCCTCGATCATGACCTGGGCTGCCACGTTGTAGGCTGCGCTCCAGGCTTCGGCCACTGCCGGGGTCCAGGCGGGGCCGGCGAAATGCGCCAGGGTCGCCAGCAGGCTGGCGCCGACGATGGGATAGTGTTCGGGCTGGGTGTGGTACTTGTTGTGGCCCGCCCCCAGCTCCTGCAGATACGGCACCAGGGCGTCGAGCTGGTCGATGTGGGTCACGATCTGCACGATGGAGTTGAGCAGGCGCTCCTTCTGCGCGTCCATCTGCGCCGGGAACATGGCGCGCACCTCGGGGTAGTGGCTGAACATGTAGTTGTAGAAGTAATCGGTGACGGCAACGCCATGCGGCGCCACCACGGCAAAACTTTCCCTGATCAGGGCGGGATTGAGGCTCATGCGTTCTCCTTCTCGGAAACATTAGATGTATTAAAAATACATTGATTATTCTATTACCACTTTCTCATCGAGATCAAGCGATAAAAGACGGATTGCAGCCGCTCGCGCCGGGGTAACGGCCTCAGGTGCTCCCGGCGGCCGCCTCGCGCCACAGGGTGGCCAGCAGCACCATCAGCACCGGGCCGAGAAAAAGCCCCACCAGGCCCATGCTCTCCACGCCGCCCAGAATGCCGAAAAGCACCAGCAGGAAGGGCAACCGGGTCGCCCCGCCGATGACGAGGGGGCGCACGAAGTGATCGGCGACGAAGACCACCAGCATCCCCCAGCCGAAGACCAGCAAGGCCGTCAGGGCACTGCCCTGCACCAGGAGGACGAGGGCGACGCCTGTGAACGCCAGCGGTGCCCCGAAGGGAATCACCGCCAGGATGGCGGTGACGAAACCCCAGAGCACCGGCGAAGCCACACCGGCCAATAAATAGGCGATGCCCAGCAGGAACCCCTCCGCCAAGCCGACCAGCACCAGGCCGTTGACAGTGGCGCGCACGGCCCCGGGAATGGTGCCGGCGTACAGCGCCCAGCGCGGCCCGAGCCAGCGGGCGCCCACGGCGTTGCTCTGGCGGATGAGCTGCGGGCCATCGCGGTAGAAAAAGAACAGGGACAGGAGCATGAAGGCGAAGATGAGCAAGCGGTGGCCGATCTGCAGGCTCAGGTCGCGCAGCCAGTTGCTCAGGAAGGCCACCCGGCCGGCCAGCGCGCTTTGCAGGTAATGGCTCAGGCCCTGGGGCTGGCTCAGTACTTCGCTCCAGAGTCTTTGGGCTTCCGTCCCGAACCACGGCAGGCGCGCCAGCCAAACCGGCGCCGGCAGTCCCTGGGCGTTGGTGGCGGCCAGGAAATCAGCCAGGCGATGCAGCTCTTGGCCGAGCAGCAGCATGAGCCAGCCCAAGGGCCCGATGAGAACGACGGATACCAGCAGGGTCGTCACGGCGGCGGCCAGCGTGTTGCGCCCGCGCAGGCCAGCCCGGATGCGCTCGAAGAGCGGCCACGAGGCCAGCGCGATCACTGCCGCCCAGGCCAGCGGCAGCAGGAAATGCCACAAGACGAGCCCGGCCAGGAGCACGATGAACAGCGTCAAACCCAGGTTGACCAAGCGGCGATAGGCGCTATCCATGTGCTCCGTTCCGGCGTTGTGGCCCGCGCATGCGACGGCCGCCATTATGGATCCTGCGGCCCCGCGTTGGGAAGAGCAGCCGCTCAGGCGCGCGTCCGGCCTGGCTGCCCGCCGCGGTAGCCCAGGCGGGCGGACAACCGCTCGCCTGCCGCCATGACCTGCGCCACCCACTCGTCCCGCCGCCGCTCGATGGGCGCCGACACCGACAGCCCCGCCACCATCCGGCCGTTGGCATCCCGCACCGGCACACCGATGCAGCCCACGCCAAGATCCGCTTCTTCGTCGTCCAGCGCGTAGGCGCATTCCCAGGCGCGGCGCGCCGCCTCCCAGAGGAGACCCGGATCGGTGAGGGTGTGTTTGGTGAAGGCCGGCAGGCCGGTGCGGCGGGCATAGTCCAGGGCGGCGGCTTGGCCGTCGAAGCCCAGGAAGAGCTTGCCGACCGCCGTCACGTGCAGCGGCGCGCGGCCGCCGATGACCTGCTCGACCCGCACTGCCTGCGGACTGGAAACCCGCTCCACGTAAACCACCTCGTCACCGTCGCGCACGGTGAGGTTGACGGTCTCGCCAAGGGCCGTGCGCAGTGCCTCCATGACGGGCAGCGCCTCGCGCCGCACGTCCACCCGCGCCTGCACCCGACCGGCCCAGCCCAGCAGGCGGTTGCCCAGGCAGTAGTGGCCGGCGGGATTGCGCTCCACCAGGCCGTTGTCGACGAGGCTGGCGAGGATGCGATGGGCGGTGGAGGGATGCAGTCCGGTCTCGGCGGACAGGATCTTCAGGCTGGCGGGCTCGGCGGCGGCGATGGCTTCCAGCAGCTTGGCCATGCGATCGATGACTTGAATGGAAGCGGATTCGGTGTTTTTCATGGTATTTTTCGCATTATGAAAATAATTACATATTGCGGAATTTTAGTTTCAGCCATAGCATGATTGCAAGCCTACCCGCATTGCGATCAGGAGCACGTCATGAGCACCACCGCCAACGAGGCTGCAGCCTCCATTCCCGCCTTCTGCGAGGGCATCCAGTACTTTGCCGAGTCCTGGCCGGGCTTCGCGGCGCACGCCGCCGAGCCGGTCATCGGCGCGGGACAGCGTGCCGTCGCCGATCCCGCCGACCCGCGGGCGGCCTACCAGACCCTGCTGATGGCCGACGCACTGCGCTATGTCACGCTGCAGGTCTGCGGGGCCAAGGGCTCCGGCCACCCCGGCGGCTTCGCCTCCAGCGCCGAAGCCTACGCCGCCCTGGTGATGCTCGGCCACACCAACATCGTCACCGAGGTCGGCCATCATGCCCCCGGCTTCTACAGCGCCATGTTCCTCGATCTCTCATTGGAGGAGATGGGCATCCGCACCATGAGCGACATGATGGCGCGCTTCCGCGAGAAGCACGGCCTGCTGGGCCACCTGTCCGGCGCCATCCCGGGCCTGCTCGCCCCCGCCGGCCCGCTTGGGCAGGGCCAGCACTTCGCCATGGCCGGGGCGCTGCTGCATCCCGGCACCCTGTTTCCGGTGACCATCGGCGACGGCGGCATGGGCGAGCCCTACGTGCTGAACAGCATGATGCATTTTCACACCGCCTATCCCGAGGTCACCAACTTCCTGCCGGTGCTGATCTGGAACGGCTACTCGCAGGAGCACCATGCCATGGCGTCCTGCATGAGCAACGAGGACATGATCGCCTACTGGGCCGGCCACGGCTTCGACGAGGTGGTGCTGGTGGACGCCAAGAGCTTCGACGATACGGGCCAGGACAGCGCCTACGTCGACAGCACGCGCTTTTCCCTGAATCAGCGCCTCGCCTTCACGCAAACGGTGCTGGCCGGCATGCACTGGGCGGCGCAGTCGGCCCTGTCGGGCAAGCTCACCGCTTTCATCATCAAGCAGCTGAAGGGCGCCGGCGTGCACACGCTGGGCGCCAAGTCCCACAACCTCTACCCGGCCGACACCCTCGACCAGCCGCACATCATCGAGGGCCTCCAGCGCCGGGCGCTCAGCCCGCAGGCCTGGGCCGTGGTGCGCGAGAACTTCGTGCGCGCCGGCGGCGGGCCGGCCGTGAGGACCGCCGTCACCGAGCGGGTGCTGGACATCGCGCCACTGGGCGAATTCCCGATGCATGAATACGCCAAGGGCGAGAAGGCCGTGCCCTCCACCGCCATGGGCGCGCTGGTCGCCTGGGTGGGCCAACAGGACCCGCGCTTCGTGGTGACCAATGCCGACGGCAACGAAGCCTCGGGCATGAAGAACATCAACGACGCGCTGAAGATCCGCCATCCCACGGCGGACCCGCTCTACAATCAGGCGCCTACCGGCCAGGTCTACGAGCCGCTCAACGAGGACGCCTGCGCGGGCCTCGCCGCGGGCCTGGCGCTCTTCGGTTCGCGCGCCCTGTGGCTGTCCTACGAGTCCTTCGCCATCAACGGCTGGCCCGTCGTGCAGACCGTGACCCAGGCCATGGCCGAACTGCGCCGCAAGACGCCGTCCATCGTCTGCATGTTCACCGCCGGGGCACTCGAGCAGGGCCGCAACGGCTGGACCCATCAGCGTCCGGAGATCGAGAACTATTTCGCCGCGCAGATGCGCAACGGCAACGTCTACCTGCTCTTCCCCCCAGATGCCAATACCATCCAGGCGGCTTACGAATACGCCACCCGGAGCTGCAACAAGGGCATGGTGATCATCGCTTCCAAAAGCCTCTTGCCGGTCCACCTGAGCATGGAGGAGGCCCGCGCGGCGGTGGAAAAGGGCGCGGCGATCCTCTACGAGAGTGCCGCGGGCGCCAAGGGCACGGTGGTCTTCGCCGTCACCGGCGACATGATCCTGCTGCCGGTCTTCGAGGCCAAGGACAAGCTGGAGGCCGCGGGCTACAAGGTGCGCATCGTCGCCGTGGTCAACCCGCGCCGCCTGTACCGGCCCACGGACGTGGCTTGGGCGACGGTGACCGAGCCGGACAACGCCTTCATGGACGACGAGCACTTCAACGCCCTCTTCGACGGCGACGTGCTGCTGGCGGTGAGCGGCGGCCCCAGCGGTCCCTTGGAGCCGGTGCTGCTGCGCGCCCGCGCGCCCCGGCGCGACACCTTCGCCTGGCAGCGCGGCGAGACCACGGCCAGTCCCGCCGAGCTCATGGCCTTCAACGGCCTGACCGCCGAGGCCCTGGCGCAGCGCGTGATGATGCTGGCAGGCTGAGATGGACAGCAAGATCATCGTCCTCGACGACGACCCCACCGGCTCGCAGACCGTCCACAGTTGCCTGCTGCTCACCCGCTGGGATGTGGACACGCTGCGGGAGGCGCTGGCGGACGCCGCACCGCTCTTCTTCGTGCTCACCAACACGCGCGGCATGAGCGCCGAGCGGGCGGCGGCGGTGACGCGGGAGGTCTGCCGCAACCTGAAGCAGGCCTTGAAAGGCACGCGCATCAATCCGATCCTGGTCAGCCGCTCGGACTCCACCCTGCGCGGCCATTATCCGGTGGAGACCGATGTCATCGGCGAGGAACTGGGGCCCTTCGACGCCCATTTCCTGGTGCCCGCCTTCTTCGAGGGCGGGCGCGTCACCCGCGACAGCGTGCATTATCTGAAGGTGGACGGCCGCGAGGTGCCGGTGCACGAGACCGAATTCGCCCGCGACTCGATCTTCGGCTACCGCCACAGCCACCTGCCCGATTACGTCGAGGAAAAAACCCGTGGCCGCATCCCGGCGGCGCGGGTCGAACGCATCCTGCTCGCCGACCTGCGCCGGGGCGTGCTGGCGCGGCTGCTGGCCCTGCAGGACAACATCTGCGCCGTGGTCGACGCCGAAGCGCCGGAAGACCTTGCGAGCTTCGCCTCGGACATCCGGATGGCCGTGAGCCAGGGCCGGCGCTTCCTCTTCCGCAGCGCGGCGAGTCTCCTGACCGCCCTGGCGCAATTGCCGCCCCAGCCGGTGGCCCCGGAGGCCATGGGGCGCTTCACCCGGCAGGGACGGCCCGGCGCGGTCATCGTCGGCTCCCACGTGGCCAAATCCAGCCGCCAATTGGCACACCTGCTCGCCGAGCCCGGGGTGACGGACGTGGAGGTGGACGTCGGCCGGCTGCCCGCCGAACGGGCGACGGTGCTGGCGAACGTGCTGAAACAGGTCGAGCGCGGCTTCGCCGCCGGCCAGACCGCCGTCGTCTATACCAGCCGCCAGGAACGGCAGTTCCCCGACCAGGCTGCGCGGCTCGCCTTCGGCGAAGAGGTCTCCGGCCTGCTGATGGACGTCGTGCGCAATCTCCCCGCGGAAATCGGCTTTCTCATCAGCAAGGGCGGCATCACCTCCAACGATGTGCTGAGCGACGCCCTGTGCCTGCGCACCGCCCGGGTGCTCGGCCAGGTGGCGCCCGGCTGCTCCGTGGTCCGCTGCCCCGCCGGCCACCCGCGCTTCCCGGACCTGCCGGTGGTGATCTTTCCGGGGAACGTGGGGGAGGATGAGACCCTGGCAGTGGTGTATCGGCGCTTTGCGGAGATCAAGGATTGACGGGAAGGATGCAGACATGGGAGCGGGCAAAACGCGCCCCGGCGGCCTGGGCCACACTGATTCACGGAACGTAGGAGCGAGCTGGCTCGCGATCCGCTGTATAGATTTGTCAAGAAATCGCGAGCCAGCTCGCTCCTACGGCCTTGGTGGCCCGCGCAACGGGGCCTTGGCCCACACTGACCCGGCCCGCTCTCAAAGGGAGCAGTATCCGGGGCGGCTGCGGTGCCGTGCCAAGCCTGGCGGGCCGGCGGCAGGGCAGCCTCCGACACCTAATCACAGTCGCGGGCGCAACCCGCTCCTTGGAATGCACCGAACCCGTTGGGCTGCCCGGATGCCAGGCTTCGCCCGCTCAGCCCAAGCTGCCGGAGCAATCAAGATCAGCAAATAGTCATTCCACCCAAGCCAAGGTAAAATAATAAGAATGCACGCCACCTCCACCCCAACCCCTTCCCCCGACCGCGCGGCCCTGGTCCGCGACTTGCGCCGCTTCATGCCCGCGGAATCGGTGCTCTTCGAGGCTGAGGACTTGCGCCCCTACGAGTGCGACGGGCTCTCCGCCTACCGCGAGCTGCCGCTCGTCGTCTGCCTGCCCGAGACCGTCGAGCAGGTGCAGCAGGTGCTGAAGCTCTGCCACGAGCGCCAAGTGCCGGTGGTGGCGCGCGGGGCGGGGACGGGGTTGTCGGGGGGCGCCCTGCCGCTGGCTGACGGCGTGCTGCTGAGCCTCGCCAAGTTCAAGCGCATCCTGGAGATCGACACCGAAAACCGCGTGGCGCGGGTGCAGCCGGGGGTGTGCAACCTCGCCATCTCCCAGGCCGCCGCCCCCTGCGGCCTCTACTACGCGCCGGACCCTTCCTCGCAGATCGCCTGCACCATCGGCGGCAACGTGGCGGAGAACTCCGGCGGCGTGCACTGCCTGAAGTACGGCCTCACGGTGCACAACGTGCTGGGGCTCAAGATCGTCACCATGGACGGCGAGCTGCTGGAGCTCGGCGGCAAGGCCCTGGACACGCCCGGCTACGACCTGCTGGCGCTGATGACCGGCTCGGAGGGCCTGCTGGGCGTCATCGTGGAGGTCACGGTCAAGCTCCTGCCCAAGCCCGAGCGCGCCCAGGTGCTGCTCGCCGCCTTCGACGACGTGGCCAAGGCCGGCGAGGCGGTGGGCGCCATCATCGCCGCCGGCATCATCCCCGGCGGCCTGGAGATGATGGACAACCCGGCCATCCGCGCCGCCGAGGCCTTCGTGCACGCGGGCTATCCGACGGACGCCGCCGCCATCCTGCTTTGCGAGCTGGACGGAGCCAACGCCGAGGTCTCCGAGCAGATTTTCCAGGTGCGCGAACTGCTGCGGGCGTGCGGCGCCACCGAGGTGCGCAGCGCCGAGACCGAGGCGGAGCGGCAGAAGCTTTGGGCCGGGCGCAAGGCCGCCTTCCCGGCGGTGGGCCGCCTGAGCCCGGATTACTACTGCATGGACGGCACCATCCCGCGCTTCCGCCTGCCCGAGGTGCTGCAGGAGATCGCGCGCCTGTCCGCCGAGTACGGCCTGCCGGTGGCCAACGTCTTCCACGCCGGCGACGGCAACCTGCACCCCCTCATCCTCTTCGACGCCAACCAGCCCGGCGAGCTGGAGCGCACCGAGGCATTCGGCCGCCAGATCCTGGAGCTCTGCGTGGCCGTGGGCGGCACCGTGACCGGCGAGCACGGCGTGGGCGTGGAGAAGCTCGCGCCCATGTGCAGCCAGTTCGCCGCGGCGGAACTGGCGCAATTCCATGCCGTCAAGCACGCCTTCGATCCCGCGGGCCTCCTCAACCCGGGCAAGGCCGTGCCCACCCTGCACCGCTGCGCCGAGTTCGGCGCCATGCACGTGCACGCCGGCCGCCTGCCCTTCTCCGAGCTGGAGCGCTTCTGATGGATGCCGACCAATCCCTGGAACTCCAGGCCCGCGTCCGCGAGGCGAGCGCGAGCCAGACCGCGCTGCAGATCCGCGGCGGCGGCAGCAAGCACTTCTACGGCCGCGAGGCCAGCGGCGAGATCCTGGCGCTCGGCGGCCATTGCGGCATCGTCAATTACCAGCCCACTGAGCTCGTGCTCAGCGCCCGCGCCGGCACGCCGCTCGTCGAGATCGAGGCGCTCCTGGCCGAACACGGCCAGTTCCTGCCCTTCGAGCCGCCGCACTTCGGCCCCGGCGCCACCCTGGGCGGCGCCATCGCCAGCGGACTGTCGGGGCCAAGGCGGCCCTACACCGGGTCGGCCCGCGACTTCGTCCTCGGCGTGAAGATCATCAATGGCCAGGGCGAGATCCTGCGCTTCGGCGGCGAGGTGATGAAGAACGTGGCGGGCTTCGACGTCGCCCGGCTCATGGCCGGAGCGCTGGGCACCCTGGGCGTGCTGCTGGAGGTCTCGCTCAAGGTCCTGCCCCGGCCGGCGCTTGAAGAGACCCTGATCTTCGATTACGACCCGGCCCGCGCCATCAGCGAGGCGAACCGCTGGGCCGGACAGCCCCTGCCCCTGGCCGGCGCCGTGCACGACGGCGAGCGCCTCTACCTGCGCCTGAGCGGCAGCGTCGCCGGCGTGCGGGCGGCCCAGGCAAGGCTGGGGGGCGAGCCTCTGGCCGACGGCGCGGCCTTCTGGCAGGCCATCCGCGAGCAGCAACACGATTTCTTCGCCGGCGACACGCCCCTCTGGCGCCTGTCCGTGCCCCCGGCCGCGCCCCTGCTCGATCTGCCGGGCCGCTGGCTCATCGACTGGGGCGGGGCGCAGCGCTGGCTGCGCACGGATCTGCCGGCGGCCGCCGTGCAGGACTCAGCCCGTGAGGCCGGCGGCCATGCGAGCGGCTTTCGCGGCGGCGAGCGCCGGGGCGAGGTCTTCCAGCCCCTGCCGCCGGCCCTCGCCGCCCTGCACCGGCGCCTGAAAGCAGCCTTCGACCCCGCGGGCATCCTCAACCCCGGCCGCCTCTACGCGGATTTCTGACATGCAGACGCAACTCACCGACCATTTCAAGCAGACCCCGGCCGGCCAGGAGGCGGAGAGCATCCTGCGCGCCTGCGTGCACTGCGGCTTCTGCACCGCCACCTGCCCCACCTACCAGCTTCTCGGCGACGAGCTGGACGGCCCGCGCGGGCGCATCTACCTCATCAAGCAGGTGCTGGAGGGCGCAACACCCAGCCGCAAGACCCAGAGCCACCTGGACCGCTGCCTCACCTGCCGCGCCTGCGAAAGCACCTGCCCGTCCGGCGTGCAGTACGGCCGCCTGGCGGACATCGGCCGGGAGCTGGTGGAGGAACGGGTCGCCCGGCCTTGGCGCGAACGCCTGCTGCGCCAGGCGTTACGCCGGGTCATCCCCTATCCCCGCCGCTTCACGCCGCTGCTGCGTTTCGGCCAGTGGTTCCGGCCCCTCTTGCCCACCCGCCTGCGCGCCGCGGTGCCGCCGCGCCAGGACCCCGGTCCCTGGCCCGCCCCGCGCCACGCCCGCCGCATGCTGGTGCTGGACGGCTGCGCGCAACCGGGGCTCGCCCCCAACATCAATGCCGCCGCGGCGCGGGTGCTGGATCGCTTGGGCATCAGCCTGCTGCGCGCGCCGGGCGCCGGCTGTTGCGGCGCGGTGAGTTATCACCTCGCCGCCCACGACGAGGGCCTGGACTTCATGCGCCGCAACATCGACGCCTGGTGGCCGGCGGTGGAGAGCGGGGCCGAGGCCATCGTCATGACCGCAAGCGGCTGCGGGGCCTTGGTCAAGGAGTATGGCCACCTGCTGCGCCATGACCCGGCCTACGCCGCCAAGGCCGCGCGCATCAGCGCGCTGACCCGCGACATCGGCGAGATCCTGACAGCCGAGGACCTCACCCCGCTGCAGGTACCCGCCGGGCCACGGCGCATCGCCTTCCACGCCCCCTGCACCCTGCAGCACGGCCAGAAGCTGCCCAACCTGGTGGAGGACATCCTGACCCGCGCCGGCTTCGAGCTCACGCCCGTGCCCGACGCCCATCTCTGCTGCGGCTCAGCCGGCACCTACTCCATCCTGCAGCCGGACTTGTCCCGGCAACTGCGCGACGACAAGCTCGCCGCCCTGCAAGCGGGCGCCCCGGCCCTCATCGCCACCGCCAATATCGGCTGCCTGACCCACCTGCAAGGCGGCACCGACATGGCCGTGCGGCACTGGATCGAACTGCTGGACCCGGATATCCCCGCAGCAGGCGAGCCCCGCACCGGCTAAGCGACTACGCAACGCCGCCCAAACACCCCGCCCGTTCCCGTGAAGAGGGCGCCCGGGGTGCGCCTGCGCGCTGCCCCAGCAAGGCATGCGGGGCTTGGGGGAGCCGCGGCGCCGCCCGAACGCCACACGGACCACCCCGCTGTCGCGCCCCGGCTGTAGGAGCGGGCTTGCCCGCGATCGGGTTGATCGAGCGGCACCGTTATAGCGGGCAAGCCCGCTCCTACCACCACGGGCAGCGGCACGGCCCGCGCGAACCGACGGGGATCGCCCCCGCTGGCCCTCACCCTGCCCGCTCCCGGCGGGAGCGGGTCTGCGGAGCGTGGGCACGTGCCGGCCCCAAGCACATCCCCACCCCCACCCCACCCAGCCCCAGACCACCAAACAAAAAGGCGGAGCAACCGGCTCCGCCTTGAAACACCCCGTTGAACAGCCGCGGGCCAGGCCCGCTGCACTGGCTTATTTTTGTATGTGCTTGAGCATGTTCAACAGGGTTTTGCGCAGGCGCTCGGCGGCTGCCTGGATGGTGCCGATCTCGTTGCTCTCGGTTTCGTGGATGGCCTGCTCCAGCTGCTTGCCCATGGAGATGTCGCGCACGCGCACCGCCAGTCCGGTCACCGGATCGATGATCTTGCGCTCCACGAAACGTTCCAGCACCCAGCCGATGACCAGGAAGGACAGGATCACGAAAGCCAGGGAAGCACCCACGGCGATCATGGTGTAGCGCACCACGTCGTCGACGTTGTAGCCGAACACGAGCAGGCCCACCGAATTGCCCTGGAAACCGGGGATCTTCTGCACGAAAATCCGGTACAGCTGCCCTTCCAGCCGGGCATAGCCGGTATAGCCGTCGCTCAGGGTCTCGGCATGGTCGGACACATAGCTTTCCAGCGCCGGCGTGCTGGCATGCGCCAGGGTCATCCGGCCGAGCTGCTTGCCTTCGGTCTTCTCCACCTGCGCGGTGGTGCGCTTGGTCTCCACCAGCACCGCGATCTGCGAGCCCGGGATGTTGTTCCGGATCTTCTTGTACAGCTCGGAGAAGGGCAGGCTCACCTGCACCACGCCGAAGACCGCATTCCCCGTCGCGGTCGGCGCGATTACGGGCGCCAGGCCGTTCATGGCGAAGCCGAGCTTCAGGATTTCCAGGGACGCGCCGGGCTCGCCGGTGCGCAGGGCGTGGAAGAGGTGGGGCCGGCGCGGCAGGCTGTCGCCGAACATGTCCCGTTTGGACAGGCGATACAGCACCTGATCCTGACCATGGAAGTTGATCAGGGGACGCTTGTATTCCGCCCTGAGCGTCTCATAGATGTCGCCGGCCTGCCGGGTGAACACGGCCCGCTGCTCCGCGGAAGGCGCCATCTGGAAAGCGCGGATGATCTCCGGATTCTGCGCCAGCGTCTGCGCCATGCTCAGCGCCTGTCGCCCGTAGAGGGTCTGCATTTCCGTGAACTCGTTGCGCACCAGCGCCATTTTGTCCTGGTCGTAGTACTTGATCAGGATGTACTGGCTGGCCCCGATGATGCTCAGAATGATCAGCGCGTTCAGCGTGAAGAGCGGCACGTAGCGCTTCAGGAAGCTGCGGGTGAGAGCGGATTTCGGCATGTTCTTTCCTGGATGGTCTAGTTGTTATGGACAGCCAACGGCGCGGCTTCAGTCGTGGTTGAGGAAGATGTCGCGGAAGACCGCCTCGTCCAGGCCGTACAGCGCATCCCCTTTCCCGGCTTTGCCGGTCTTGGCCGGCTTTGCCGCCGGAGCGTCGGGCTCTTGGGCGTCCCGCTGGGCGGCGCTGGCGGCAGCGGCCTGGGCCTGCCGCTTCGGCGCGGCCGACGGCGGCTGCGGGGGCTGGGGAACAGCGGCGGCGGGCGCCGGCTGCGCAGGCGCCGGGGCGGCACTCGCAGCCGGACGGGGCAACGGCGCCGTCGGCCGCGCCGCCTGAGGTTGCGCGGCCACGCCCATCATCTGGCGCCGCACCGCGAGCAGCTCATCCGACACCGCGTCCATGAGCGCGGGCTGCGCCGAAGGCCCGCGCTCCGCCCACAGGTCCGGGCCCAACTCGGCGAGGGGCTTGGCCAGGCCGGCCACCATCTCCTGATAGATGCGTCGGCGCTCCTCGGCGCCGAAGCGCGTGCCCACGCCCACGCGCAGGAAATCCAACAGGGCAAACGTCAGCTTCGCTTCGGCGCCGGCCGCGTAGTGATCCATCCAGTGCTGCAGCAGGGCCAGCGTTTCCTCCTCCCCCAGCCTGCCCAGCAGAGCAGCCGCGATGACGCGGCGAATTTGCGATTGCTTGTCCACTTGCCGACCTCAAGATGACGTTGCGTTGCATGTCCATCCAGCGCAGCGCCCTGGCGGGCGGCTGGCGGGACCGTTTTTTCGTTTTTCTGCCTGGTTTCTTGTTGTGCCAAAGACGCCGGCGCCGTGCCGAGCGCAGCCGGCATGGGCCAACGGCGGCGCCCGCACAGGGCTGCCGCCCATGCGCTCACGGGGATATTAGTCGAGAAATGGAAATTGGAAACGCGCCGCTGCCAAGCGCGGTTGCAGCGGCGGCGTGCTTCAGTCGGCCGCGCGGACGGCGTCCAGGATACTGCTGAGATCGTTTTCCCAGCGCGCGAACATCGGCTGCAGGGCCGGATCGGGAAACAGGGTACCCAGGAAGCGGGGGTGGCTGGCGATAAGAATGCTCTGCTCTCCTTCGGCAAAAATGGTGATGCTGAGAGGCAGATAGGGGATCAGCTCCGGATGCGCGGCGCTCAGCTGCCGGATTTCATCCACCTTGCCGAAAAACACCACGCGGTAGCTGTCGCTCTTGTAATGCCGCTTGGTCAGGCTCGCGCTCACGTCCTGCAGGCGCGAAATGGTGTAGCCGCGTTCGACGATGGCGTCCTGCAGCTGGGCCATGGCTTCGGGCGAAGGCAGATCGGAGCGGACCAGAAAGAGATCCTCGGCGCGGGCCGGCGCGCCCGGCAGCAGCAGGCTCAGGCAGAATGCCAGTGCAATCCAGGCTTTCATCGAACGGCCTCCTCCATGATCCGGGCATAGTTGGCACCCATGCGCTGGCACAGGTTGTTGAGTTCGGCGTTGTTGAACAGCGGGCTCATGACCTTGGGATTCACGGACATCAGCGAAACCCGGCCATCGCGCTCCACCACGGTGATGCGGCAGGGCAGGAACATGCCCACGCGGGGATCCACCGCCAGGGCCTGGTTCAGCATTTGGATGTCGCAGAAGTAGAGCACCACCTGATGGGGGTCGCTGCGCTCCTCCGGCACCAGGCCGTAGTCGAGCGGCTGCATCCGTCCGAAAAAGAAGTCATTGCGCTGAATGGCGGCCTTGGTCCGCTCGATCGTGGTCTTCAGGTCGTAAGGCGACTCGCGCACGATCACCGGCGGCTCGTCCTGCAGGGACAACACCCCCGCGGGCGCCGGCGCCTTCTCGAAGCTGCGCACGTAGCTGACCACGTCGTCGATGTCGCGCTCGCTCAGGCCCTTTTTGAGAAAGGAAACCATCGGCGTGCCTTCCCGACCGTGGATCAGGGTGGCCTTGATCATGGCATCGGGGGCGGCGGCGAGAAAGCCGGGGTTGTTCAGCGCCGGGGCCATGATGGGCAGGTCGCGGGGCCGGGAGAAGGTCACGCCGGTGCCCTTGCCACCCTCGCCGTGGGCGCCGTGGCAGGCCGCGCACTGGGCGGCGAAGAGCGCCCGGCCGCGCACCGGATCGCCGCGCACGCGCGTGGCGGCGTAATGGACGGCCGGCCCCGGATTCCAGCTGCGCACGTAGCGGACCAGAGCTTCCACCTCGTCGGCCCGGAGTTGGGAGAAGGCCGGCATGATGCGACCTGGTCGGCCGCGGCGGATGGTCTGGCGGACGTAGTCGTCGCTGATGGTCCTCTGGAAGGAGGGCAGGGCCAGCGGCACGCCGATGCCGCCATTGCCCTGTTCGCCGTGGCAGGCGGCGCAGTGGCGGGCAAACAGCCGGGCGCCGTCGGGCGCCGCGGCTGCCGCCGTGGCCGTCACGGCGAGAAAGGCGGCAAACAACCACGTGATAGCGCGATGCGACATGCTTTCTCTCCCGCCACACAAAAGATAATAAAACCCTTATATTCTTAAATAGATCAAGCTCTCCCACTCTGTCAAGCACGGCCCGCGGTGCCCGGCGACGCCTCGATAGTATAGCCGTTTCCGTTGCCGCCTCCCTGCATCCTCGGACGGAGCCGGAGACCATGCCCGGCGCCGACTACTTTCCTCCCCGCCTGATGCTTTAAACTATCCCTTTCCCAGTTGCTAGAAAGGCCAACCCATGAACAAAAAAGTCCTCGTCATCGGCAACGGCGGCCGCGAGCATGCCCTGGCCTGGAAGCTGGCCCAGTCGCCCCAGGTCGCCCAGGTCTTCTGCGCTCCCGGCAACGGCGGCACGGCCCTGGAGCCCAAGGTGCAGAACGTGGCCATCGCCGCCACCGACATCGCCGCCCTGCTGGCATTTGCGCAAGCGCAAGCCATCGATCTCACGGTGGTCGGTCCCGAGGCGCCGCTGGTGGCCGGCGTGGTGGACGCCTTCCAGGCCGCCGGCCTGCGCATCTTCGGTCCCAGTGCCCAGGCGGCGCAATTGGAAGGCAGCAAGGCCTTCGCCAAGGACTTCCTGGCGCGCCACCGCATCCCGACCGCCGCCTACCGGCACTTCGAGGAGCTGCCCGCGGCGGAAGCCTACATCCGCGACCATTCCCTGCCGGTGGTGATCAAGGCCGACGGGCTGGCGGCGGGCAAGGGCGTGGTCATCGCCGAGACCCAGGCGCAGGCCCTGGAGGCCGCGCGCCAATGGCTGCAGCCGGGCGGCCGCATCGTGGTGGAGGAGTTCCTGCCCGGCGAGGAGGCCAGCTTCATCGTGCTCGCCGCCCACGGCCAGGTGCAGCCGCTGGCCACCTCCCAGGACCACAAGCGCCTGCTGGACGGCGACCGCGGCCCCAACACCGGCGGCATGGGCGCCTACTCCCCGGCGCCGGTGGTGGATGCCGCCACCCACGCGCGCATCATGGAGCAGGTGATCCTGCCGACCATCCAGGGCCTGGCCGCCGAGGGCATTCCCTACACCGGCTTTCTCTATGCCGGCCTCATGATCGTGGACGGCCAGCCCAAGGTGCTGGAGTTCAACTGCCGCATGGGCGATCCTGAGACCCAGCCCATCCTGATGCGCCTGCAGAGCGATCTCGTGGCGGTGTTGGAGGCCGCCCTGGACGGCCGGCTGGCCGCCCAGTCTTTGGCCTGGGATCCGCGCCCGGCCCTCTGCGTGGTCATGGCCGCCGTGGGCTATCCGGAGCAGGTCCGCAAGGGCGACGTCATCAGCGGCCTGGCGCAGGTCACCGATCCCGCGGCCAAGGTCTTTCATGCCGCCACTGAACTCAAGGGCGGCCAAGTGCTCACCAGCGGCGGCCGGGTGCTGGGCGTCACCGCCCTGGGCGACAGCGTGCGCGATGCCCAGGCCCGCGCCTACGCCGCCGTCGACCGGATCGGTTGGCCCGGGGCGCAGTACCGCCACGACATCGGCTACCGGGCGATTGCCCGGGAAGAAGCCCGATGAAGACCTGGGCCAGCCAGCTCGGGCGCGTCGCCCACGTCATCCGCCGGGGCGGCGTCGTGGCCTATCCCACCGCCTCCTGCTACGGCCTGGGCTGCGACCCCTTCAACCGCCGCGCCGTCCTGCGCCTGCTGCGCCTCAAGCAGCGCCCGCAGCGCAAGGGGCTCATCGTGATCGGCGCCAGCCGCCGCCAACTGCTGCCCTTCATGGACCTCGGCGGCATCACCGCCGAGATGCGCCAGCTGATGAACGCCAGCTGGCCGGGCCCGGTCACCCTGGTGCTGCCCGCCAGCCGCCGCTGCCCGCCCTGGCTGCGCGGCCGGCACACGGGCATCGCCCTGCGCGAGGACGCCCATCCGCCGGCCCGGGATCTCTGCCGGGCCGCGCGCATGGCCCTGGTGTCCACCAGCGCCAATCCCGGCGGCCAACGGCCGGCGCGCACGGCCGCCGAGGTCCGGCGCCGCCTGGGCCGGCGGGTGGACGCCGTGCTGGTCGGCCCCATCGGCCGGGCCAGGCAGCCGAGCCGCATCATCGATACCCGCAGCGGCCGCGTCTTGCGCGGCGCTTAGGGCAAGCCCTACAATAAAGCGACTTTCCCCTCTCTTTTCACATTCCAAGCCCGACGGAGCGGCACGTGATTGCCATCCTGGAAGCCCGGCGCGCAGGCCTGCTGCGCCGGGAACACCTGTTGCCCAACATCGTTGCCGGCATCATCGTCGGCGTGGTGGCGCTGCCGCTCGGCATGGCCTTCGCCATCGCTTCCGGCGCCAAGCCGGAACAGGGGCTCTACACCGCCATCATCGCCGGCCTGCTGACCGCGCTCTTCGGCGGCAGCCGGGTGCAGATTTCCGGCCCAACCGGCGCCTTCATCGTCATCCTCGCGGCCATCGCCGCCCAACACGGCATCGACGGCCTGCTGCTGGCCTCCATGATGGCGGGCTTCCTGCTGCTGGCCATGGGGTTGGCGCGCCTGGGCGGCGTGATCAAGTACATCCCCGATCCGGTGGTGGTCGGCTTCACTGCCGGGATCGCCGTGATCATCTGGGTCGGACAGTGGAAGGACTTCTTCGGCCTCGTCCCCGCGCCGGGCGGCGAACACTTCCACCAGAAGCTCTGGCACCTCCTGCAGGCGCTGCCCCAGTTCCATCCGGCCACCACCGCCCTGGCGCTGCTGGCCTTGGCCCTGCTGGTGCTCACGCCGCGCCTGATCAAGCGCGTGCCCGGCCCGCTGGTGGCCCTGGTGGCGGTGACCACGCTGCAGGCCGTCTTCCACTTCGACGGCGTCGCCACCATCGGCAGCGCCTTCGGCGGCATCCCGCAAGCCCTGCCCGCCCTGCAGATGCCGGAAATCAGCTTTACCCGCCTGGTGGAGCTCATCGGCCCGGCCATCACCATCGCCATGCTGGGCGCCATCGAGTCCCTGCTCTCGGCGGTGGTGGCCGACGGCATGGCGGGCACCCGGCACGACTCCAACCAGGAACTCATCGGCCAGGGCATCGCCAACATCGTCACCCCGCTTTTCGGCGGCATTGCCGCCACCGGCGCCATCGCCCGCACCGCCACCAACATCCGCAACGGCGGCAACAGTCCGGTGGCGGCCATCGTCCACTCGCTGACCCTGCTGCTGGTCATCCTGGTGCTGGCGCCGCTGGCGATCTACATTCCGCTGGCCGCGCTGGCGGCCATCCTCTTCGTGGTGGCCTACCACATGAGCGAAGCGCGGCACTTCTGGCACATGCTCCGCCACGCTCCGCGCAACGACGTGATCGTGCTGCTCATCACCTTTTCCCTGACGGTCTTCGCCGACCTGGTGGTGGCGGTCAACGTCGGCGTCGTGCTCGCCGCCCTGCTCTTCATGCATCGCATGGCCCAGACCGTCCGCATCGAGGGGCTCGACGCGGACCGGCTGGCCGCCGAGTTCCCGGCGGCACCCGCGGCCCTGCCGCCGGACACCTTGGTCTACACCATCGAAGGTCCCTTTTTCTTCGGCGCGGCGGAGACCTTCGAGCGCACCATGGCCGGCATCCATGCGCGGGTGCGCACGGTGATCCTGTGCCTGGGCCGCGTGCCCTTTATCGATGCCACCGGCCTGCAGACCCTGGAGGAAGTCATCGGCCGCTTCCAGCAGCGGCAGACCCGCGTCATCCTCTGCCAGGCCAACGCCACCGTGCTGCGCAAGCTGGAGAATGCCGGCCTGCTCGAGCGCCTGGGCCGGGAGCAGGTGGTCCCGCAGCTCAGCCAGGCTATCGCCAAGGCCGCCGCGGCGGATTAAGCTATGGCCAAACCCCAAGCGAAGAGCGTGAACCATGTCCAAACCCGATCTCGGCACCGTTGAAAGCTTTCTGCTCGACCTCCAGGACCGCGTCTGCGCCGGCCTGGAAGCGGCCGACGGCCAGAGCCGCTTCCAGGAGGACGCCTGGAGCCGAACCGAGGGCGGCGGCGGGCGCACCCGGGTGATCCGCGACGGCGGCGTCTTCGAGAAGGGCGGCGTGAACTTTTCCAAGGTCTGGGGCGCCACCCTGCCGCCCTCGGCCACCGCCAGCCGCCCGGAGCTGGCCGGCCAGCCCTTCACCGCGATGGGGGTATCCCTGGTGCTGCACCCGCACAACCCCTATGTGCCCACGGTGCACATGAATTTCCGCTACTTCGAGGCCGGCGAGATCTGGTGGTTCGGCGGCGGCGCCGACCTCACGCCCTACTACGGCTTCGAGGAGGACGCGCGCCACTTCCACCGCACCCTGAAGGACGCCTGCGACGCCCACGATCCCGACTACTATCCCCAGTTCAAGGCTTGGTGCGACCGCTACTTCTTCCTCAAGCACCGCAACGAGGCGCGCGGCGTGGGCGGCATCTTCTTCGACGACCTCACCGGCGACCACGCCAAGCTGCAGGCCTTCTGGCAAACGGCGGCCGACAGCTTCCTGCCCGCCTACCTGCCCATCGTCGAACGCCGCAAGGCCATTCCTTACGGCGAGCGCGAGCGCCAGTTCCAGCTCTACCGCCGCGGCCGCTACGTGGAATTCAATCTGGTCTACGACCGCGGCACCCTCTTCGGGCTGCAGTCGGGCGGCCGCACCGAGAGCATCCTCATGTCCCTGCCGCCGCTGGTGAGCTGGGAATACAATTGGCAGCCGGCGCCCGGCACGCCCGAGGCGGCGCTTTACGAGCAGTTCCTGCCGGCGCGCGACTGGGCCTAGACATGCTGTACCAGCTTCTCAAGCCCGCCGTCTTCCGCCTCGATCCCGAGCAGGCCCATGACCTGGCCATTGCCGCCCTGGAAAAGGCGGGCGGCTGCGCCGTCAGCCGCGCCGCACTGCGCAGCCATTTTCAGTTGGAAGACCCGCGCCTGGCCCAGGAGATCTGCGGCATCCGTTTCCCCAATCCCATGGGCATGGCCGCCGGCTTCGACAAGAATGCCCGTGCCGTGCCCGCCCTGGCGGCACTGGGCTTCGGCTTCGTGGAGATCGGCACGGTCACGCCGCGCCCGCAGCCCGGCAATCCGAAGCCGCGCATCTTCCGCCTGCCCGACGACGGGGCGATCATCAACCGCATGGGCTTTCCCAACGACGGCGCCGAGATGGTGGCGGGCCGGCTGGCGCGGCTGGGCCGTCAGCCCGTACCCATCGGCATCAATCTCGGCAAGAACAAGTTGACCGCCTTGGAGGACGCCGCCCAGGACTACGTGGCCGCTTTGGACAAGCTCTTTCCCTACGGCGACTACTGCGTGGTCAACGTCAGCTCCCCCAACACCCCCGGCTTGCGCCTGCTGCAGGGCGCCGACTACCTGCGCGAGCTGATGGCCGCCGTCCAGGCCGCCAACCGGCGTCTGGCCGGGCAGCACGGCCGCCCGCCCCTGCCCGTCTTCCTCAAGATCGCCCCGGACCTCGCCCCCGAAGACCTGGAGGCCATCGGCGAGCTGGCGGTTGCCGGAGGAAGCCGGGACGACGGGGCGCCCGGCGCCCAACGCACCCTGATCGACGGCCTCATCGCCACCAACACCACCCTGGGCCGTGACGGCCTGCGCCGGCCCGCGGACGAGGCCGGCGGCCTGAGCGGCCAGCCTCTGCGGGCGCGCAGCACCGAGGTGATCCGCACCCTGGCGCGCATCACCCGTGGCGCCGTGCCTCTCATCGGCGCGGGCGGCGTGAGCAGCGGCTTGGATGCCTACGAAAAGATCCGCGCCGGCGCCAGCCTGGTGCAGGTCTACACCGGCTTCATCTATGCAGGGCCGGAGATCGCCCGCCGGATCAAGCGCGAGCTGCTGAACCTGCTGGATCGCGACGGCTTTGGCCGGGTGGCGGAAGCAGTGGGGGCGGATCAGGCCTAGCCGGAGCGCCCTTGCCAAGGGATATGGCATGGTGTATCTATTAACTTGACCCGCTGGCCCACAACAACGCGAAGCGGCAGCGCTCCGCGGAGCGCCTGACTGCCTGTGCCCCGGGTTGCAATGACAAGGCGCTTGCTTTTAAATGATTCCAATAATAAACCGGCCCCAGGCCACCGACCCGAACCGAGGAGACATGGCTCTATGAGCGACGCCATTGTTTATCTAACCGACGATACCTTTGAAAGCGAAGTACTGAAGTCCGACAAGCCGGTGCTGGTGGACTATTGGGCGGAATGGTGCGGCCCCTGCAAGATGATCGCCCCCATCCTGGACGAAATCGTCAAGGAATACGGCGACCGCCTGAAGGTGACCAAGCTGAACATCGACGAGAATCCGGCGACGCCGCCGAAGTACGGCATCCGCGGCATTCCCACCCTGATGCTCTTCAAGAACGGCGCGGTCGAAGCCACCAAGGTGGGCGCACTGAGCAAGTCTCAGCTGTCCTCCTTCCTGGATGCCAATCTGTAGGATGCACGGCCGGGTCCGTCCCGGCCGGTCCGCCTGCCGGCAGGGCCGATAGATCCGCCTTCCGGAGGACTAGCGGTTTTCATCCAGAAGTGTTATTTTTCTGAACCATTCCAACAAGTCGCTTGCCGTTCCGCTGCTTTCCTCCCCACGCCCGATAAGGTTCCGCTCTTCACATAAAAAAGGGCTGTGCTGGACAGCATAAGAAAAACGTGCCCCGGGTGATCCGGCAAGTGGCCTGCTGCGGTATTCCCGTATTCTTTAGATTTCCAACAGCCACCCCTTTGAGTCCGTCCCTATCTACACTCATGAACCTGACCGAACTGAAACAAAAAACCGCCTCGGAACTCGCGCAACTTGCCCAGGACCTGAATCTCGAGGGCGTCAGCCGCCTGAAGAAGCAGGATCTGATCTTCAACATCCTCAAGGCCCACGCCAAGAAAGGCGAGAGCATCTACGGCGAGGGGGTGCTGGAAATCCTGCAGGACGGCTTCGGCTTCCTGCGCGCCGCGGACAGCTCCTACATGGCCGGCCCCGACGACATCTACGTCTCGCCCTCGCAGGTGCGGCGCTTCAACCTGCACACCGGCGACACCGTGGCCGGCCAGATCCGTCCGCCCAAGGAAGGCGAGCGCTATTTCGCGCTGCTCAAGGTCGAGAGCATCAACTTCGAGCCGCCGGAAAACGCCAAGCACAAGGTCCACTTCGACAACCTGACGCCGCTCTTCCCCAATGACCGGCTCAAGCTGGAGTCCGACGTCTACAGCTTCGACGAGATCACGCCGCGCGTGGTGGATCTGGTGTCGCCGGTGGGCAAGGGCCAGCGCGGCCTGATCGTCGCCCCGCCCAAGACCGGCAAGACCGTAATGCTGCAGCAGATCGCCCACGCCATCACCGCCAACCATCCCGAGTGCTATCTCATCGTCCTGCTCATCGACGAGCGGCCCGAGGAAGTGACGGAAATGCAGCGCTCGGTGAAAGGCGAAGTGGTGTCCTCCACCTTCGACGAGCCGGCCACCCGCCACGTGCAGGTCGCCGAGATGGTGCTGGAGAAGGCCAAGCGCCTGGTGGAGCACAAGCACGACGTGGTCATCCTGCTCGACTCCATCACCCGCCTGGCGCGCGCCTACAATACCGTGATCCCGTCCTCGGGCAAGGTGCTGACCGGCGGCGTGGACGCCAACGCCCTGCACAAGCCCAAGCGCTTCTTCGGCGCCGCGCGCAACATCGAGGAAGGCGGCTCGCTGACCATCCTCGCCACCGCGCTGATCGACACCGGCTCCAAGATGGACGAGGTGATCTTCGAGGAGTTCAAGGGCACCGGCAACATGGAAGTGCACCTGGACCGCAAGCTGGCGGAAAAGCGCATCTACCCGGCCATCAACATCAATCGCTCCGGCACCCGCCGCGAGGAACTGCTGGTGCCGTCGGACATCCTGTCCAAGATGTGGATCCTGCGCAAGCTGCTGGCGCCCATGGACCCGGTGGAAGCCATGGAATTCCTGCTCGACAAGCTGCGCGCCACCAAGAACAACGCGGAATTCTTCGATTCCATGAACCGCTGACGAGCGCCGCTGCGCCCTCGCGCGGGGGCGCGGCGCAATCTGGACGAAGGCAAGGCGCGCGTTTATAATTTCGGATTTGAGTTTACACGCTTGATGCGTCAACAAGGATCAACACCATGAAAGCCGACATTCATCCCAAATACTCCGAGATCAAGGTCACGTGCAGCTGCGGCAGCGAGTTCACGACGCGCTCCACCGTCGGCCGGGATCTCCACATCGATGTCTGCTCCCTCTGCCATCCCTTCTACACGGGCAAGCAGAAGGTGCTCGACACGGGCGGCCGGGTCGACAAGTTCCGCCAGAAGTATGGCATGAAGTAAGGACCATGCCGCGGATGGCTTGAAAAGGCGCCTTTGGGCGCCTTTTTGCGTGCGCGGAGCACCATGCGCAATCCCGAAGAATGCCACATCCTGCTGGGGCGGCTGGACAGCCTGGAGGAGCTGGCGCCGATCCTGGCCAAGCCCTTGCCCGAAGGCTTGGCGCCGCAGCAGATCCATATCCTGAGCGGCGAACTGCCCAGCGAGATCGACGCCGCCCAATGGCGCGGCGGGCAGACGCATCCCAGCTCGCCGAAGCGTTGGGTGCTGGGCGGCGCGCTCGCCTTCCTGCCCATCGGGCTCGCGGGCG
Organism: Thermithiobacillus tepidarius DSM 3134; assembly: GCF_000423825.1. Taxonomy (NCBI): domain Bacteria; kingdom Pseudomonadati; phylum Pseudomonadota; class Acidithiobacillia; order Acidithiobacillales; family Thermithiobacillaceae; genus Thermithiobacillus; species Thermithiobacillus tepidarius. Next base: position 179,371 of record NZ_AUIS01000005.1, on the reverse strand, counting down.
TGCTGCTGGGCAACCATTGGCTGTGGCTGCCCGGCATGCTGGTGTCCGGGGCCGTGTGGGGCTGGTTCGCCCACTTCTACTGGCGCTTGTTCCGGACCAGCCGCAGCCATGAACTGCAGGATTTCGGCCTGCCGAAGAAGGACTGGGGCCTGGCGGAAGCGGAGCTGGCCGACGGCGCGGTGATCCTGGTCCTCACCCTGCGCCCCACCCAGGTGGACATCGCCGAGCGCTGGCTATCAGCCAATGAAATTCCGGCTTATCATGTGCTAGTCTAGCTTCGTTCTACAAACCCCAGGAAACGCCTCCATGAACCAGGATTTCGCCAGCGCCGCCTTGCGCTACCACGCCGAGCCCAGGCCCGGCAAGATCAGCGTCCAGTCCAGCAAGCCCTGCGCCACCCAAGGCGACCTGTCCCTGGCCTATACCCCCGGCGTCGCCGAGCCGGTGCGCGCCATCGCCGCCGAGCCGGACGCCGCCTACCGCTACACCAGCAAGGGCAACCTGGTGGCGGTCATCAGCAACGGCACGGCGGTGCTGGGGTTGGGCAACGTGGGACCCCTGGCGGGCAAGCCGGTCATGGAAGGCAAGGCGGTGCTGTTCAAGCGCTTCGCCGATATCGACGTCTTCGACATCGAGGTGGAGGCGCGCGATGCCGACCACTTCATCGACGTGGTCAGCGCCATCGCCCCGACCTTCGGCGGCATCAACCTGGAAGACATCGCCGCGCCCGACTGCTTCCGCATCGAGAACACCCTGCGCGAGCGCCTGGACATCCCGGTCTTCCACGACGACCAGCACGGCACCGCGGTGATTATCGCCGCCGCCCTGCTCAACGCCCTGGAGTTGGTGGACAAGCGTCTGGAAGCGGTGCGCATCGTCTGCCTCGGCGCCGGCGCCGCCGGCCTGGCCAGCATGCGCATGCTGCGCACCCTCGGCGCCCGAGACATCACACTGGTGGACAAGGATGGCGTGCTCTACGCGGGACGCCCGGACCTGAACGACTATAGCCGCCCCTTCGCCGTGGATACCGCCGCGCGCCGCCTGGCGGACGTACTGCCCGGCGCCGACGTCTTCATCGGCGTGTCGGCCGCCAATGCCCTGCCGCCCGAACTGCTGGCGCAGATGGCCGACCGGCCCATCGTCTTCGCCCTGGCCAACCCGGACCCGGAGATCACCCCGGCGGCGGCGCGGGCGGTGCGCCCCGACGTCATCATGGCCACCGGGCGCTCCGATTATCCGAACCAAGTCAACAACGTGCTCGGCTTCCCCTTCATCTTCCGCGGCGCCCTGGATGCCCAGGCGCGCACCATCAACGACGCCATGCTGAGCGCGGCGGTGCAGGCGCTGGCGCAATTGGCCCACGAGCCGGTGCCCGCCGAGGTGCTGCGGGCCTACAACGTGGATGCGCTCAGCTTCGGTCCGGACTACATCATTCCCAAGCCGCTCGACCCGCGCCTGCTGGAGCGGGTGTCCGGCGCGGTGGCGCGGGCGGCCGTGGACAGCGGGGTTGCCCGCCGGTGAGGAGACCGTCATGAGACTGGGCGACGTCGATACGAGCATCCTGGGGCGCTGGGTTGCTCTCGCCGTCGCCTTCATCGGACTGGTCTCGCTGGCCTATGTGGTCCTGCGGCCCTTCCTCATTCCCCTGGCCTGGGCCGGCATCCTGGTCTACGTGACCTGGCCGCTCCACCAGGCCCTGCGCAGCGGCCTGCAGGAGCGGGCCGGCCTCGCCGCCCTGCTCATGACTGCCGCGCTGGCGTTGCTCTTCATCCTGCCCACCCTGTGGCTGATCCTGTCCCTGGCCCGGGAAGCGCCCCTGGCCTTCGAGCGGATCAATGCCTACGTCACCAGCGGCGAGCACTCCGTCCCGGAACTGCTGGGCGGCATTCCGGTAGTCGGGGAACTCCTGCAGCGCCAGTGGGAACAACTGATCCGCAGCACGCCCGCCTTCGGCCAACAGGTCCTGCAGTGGGCCGGCCAGTGGTCCGGGTACGTGACCGGCATCCTGGGCGGCGTGGGCCGCATCGCCGCCAAGGCGGTGATCACCCTGTTCAGCGCCTACTTCCTGTATCGGCACGGCGAGAGCCTCTTGCAGCAGATCCGCCTGATCGCCGTCAGCCTGATCGGCGAGCGTGCCCACGATTATCTCTCCGCCATCGGCGGCACCGTGCGCGCGGTGGTCTACGGCCTGATCCTCACCGCCCTGGCCCAGGGCTTCCTGGCCGGCCTCGGCTATTGGGTCGCCGGCGTGGCGGCGCCGGTGATCCTGGCCATCGTCACCGCCCTGGTCGCCCTCATCCCCTTCGGTACCCCCTTCGTCTGGGGCGGCGTCAGCATCTGGCTGCTGGTGGAAGGGCACACCTGGTCCGGCATTGGTCTCTTTTTGTGGGGCGCTCTGGTGGTAAGCTGGGTGGACAATCTCATCCGCCCGCTGGTGATCAGCAGCGCCACCAAGATCTCGTTCCTGCTGGTCATGTTCGGCGTGCTGGGCGGCCTGGGCGCCTTCGGCCTGGTCGGCCTCTTCATCGGCCCGGTCATCCTGGCCATCCTCATCGCCGTCTGGCGGGAGTGGCTGGAAGGCATCCTGGAAAGGAACGCGATGGTCGGGCGCGAGCTCTGAAACGCTCCAGCGCCAGCCGGGCGATTGACCCGCCTGGCAATCGTCAGCAGAATACTTTCATGAACCCAAGCACCCTGTGCCCGCCCCCGGACCCCTTCGGCCACCAGGCGCGCTTCCTGGAGCGCTTCGCGCGGCGCACGCTCATCGTTCACGCCGGCTTTCCTGTCGGCTGGTTCGAGGAACTGCTCAAGCAACCCGGCGGCGGCGGCCATTTCCGCGTGGATCTGCGCATCGCGCCTGGCCAGCCTCCCACCCCCATCGAATGGGTGGTGCATGGCTTCATTGCGCCGCTGGAACTGCCGCTGCCCCTGCTGGTGCGCGTCGACCGCGAGGCCCTTTACATACGCCACCTGGTGAAAAACGGCACCGCCGCGCATCCGAGCGAGATCCTGTGGATGCTGGACGACATCCTGGACCGCTATCACGCACGCCTGCAGGTGCAGCCCGGGCATTTCGCCGCCGAGACGGGCATCCCCGTCAGCGACAACCGCATCGAGACCCCCTATGGCTCTTTTTGAGGTGAGTCGTGAAACGTGAGTCGTGAAACGCAAACAGGGAAAAGCCGAATCACGAATCACGAATCACGAATCACGAATCACAAACCACACATGGACGACCAGGAACTCCTCCGCTACAGCCGCCAGATCCTGCTGCCCGGCATCGACGTGGCGGGCCAGGAACGGCTGCTGGCCAGCCGGGTGCTGATCCTGGGGCTCGGCGGCCTGGGCTCGCCGGTGGCCCAGTACCTGGCCGCCGCCGGCGTCGGCGAGCTGCGGCTGGCGGACGGCGACCGCGTCGACTGGAGCAACCTGCAACGCCAGATCGTCCACGACGAAGCCCATGTGGGCATGAACAAGGCCGAATCCGCCGCCCTGCGGCTGCGTGCCCTGAATCCGGCCGTGCGCCTGCGGGTATTGCCGGCCTTTGCCGATGCCGACACGCTGCCGGCCTGGGTGGCGGCGGTGGACCTGGTGCTCGACTGCACCGACAACTTCGCCAGCCGCTTCGCCGTCAACGCCGCCTGCCGGGCCGCCGGCAAGCCGCTGATCAGCGCCGCCGCCATCCGCTTCGAGGGCCAGGTCTACACCTTCGATCCCCGGCAGGCCGACAGTCCCTGCTACGCCTGCCTCTATCCGCCCCATCTGGCGGACAGCGGCGAGGATACCTGCTCCCGCAGCGGCATCCTGGGCCCGATGGTGGGCCTGCTCGGCAGTTTGCAGGCGCTGGAAGCGGTCAAGCTGCTGGCGGGCCTCGGGTCGGCGCTGGCCGGCCAGGTGCTGATGGTGGACGGCCTGACCCAGGAATGGCGCCGCATGCGCCTGCCCAAGGACCCCGCCTGCGCCGTCTGCGGCAGCCGGCAAGCCTCCACTGACCAGAAGGCACGATGCCCATGATTCGCCTGCCGCGCACCCTCGTCAATCAAGTCCTGGCCCAGGCCCAGCAGCACCCGGGCGAGGAGGTCTGCGGCCTCATCGGCGCCCGCGGGGAACAGCCCACCACCCTCTACCCGGTACCCAACCGCCTGCACGACCCGCGCCGCTTCGCCATGGACGAAAGCGCCCAGATCGACGTTTTCCGAACCATGCGCGACAGCGGTGAGACGCTTTTTGCCATCTACCACTCCCACCCGCACGCGCCGGCCTACCCTAGTGCCACGGACCTGGCCGAAAGCGCCTATCCGGAGGCGCTTTATCTGATCGTTTCCCTGAATACCAAAGGCGTGCTGGAGCTGCGCGCTTTCCGCTTGGAAGGAAAAAAGGTGGAAGAAATGGACATCGGGCTTGCTCCGGAGTGACGGGCGCCTCGCTGAAGCGGGGATCGGGCGGAATCAAGCGTGAGCGCGGCCTCGGCCGCATATCCACGGCTGCGGCTGAGGCCGCTCCGACAACCTCGGCATAGCCTGGCGCCAGATCGGCCACGCTGGCGTCCTGCAATTGTAGGAGCGGGTTTGCCCGCGATACAGGGGCGGCCGCACGACCCTAGGGCGATGATCAGGCGCTCGCCGTGCCGCCCCTCACCCGGCCCGCGCCCGGCGGGAGCGGGTGTTCCAGGCGGCTGCGGTGCCATGCCAAGCTTGGCAGGCCGGTATGTTGGTGTGTAGGAGCGAGCTTGCTCGCGATCAGCCATATCGATTGGCGAGCCATCGCGAGCAAGCTCGCTCCTACAGCCAGGGGCGACAGCCGGCCTTGCTCTTTGCTTCCTTGCTCTTGGGCCAATCAGAGACACCGACCGGAGGGAGCTGCGCGAGGCGCAACCGCGAGCGACCCACCGGAGCGGCAAAACAAGCGCAGCGAAGTTTCGCGAGCCGCAGGCGAGAGTGAGCGCAGCGAACGGCAAAACGACCAACGGGAGATTACCGTTGCGCTGTCGGATCCTGCGGCGCCTCAGGCAACGGGCATTGCCCGTTTCATGAGCGCAACGAGAGCGAAAGCGAACGCAGTGAGCAACCAAAAGTAAGCCAAACCGGTTGGGCTTCGCGGCGCTCAGCCCAAGCTGCAAACCCCATCCGGCAGCGAATTCACTGCAGCCGCTCCTGCGCCACCTTGCCAGCCCTGGGCATCCGAAAGATCAGTCCTCCACCAGCTCTTCTTCCTGCTCCACCGACTCCAGCGGATTGGCAAAGCGCCCGCTGGCGCACAAGTCGTGCAGGTAGTCCGCGAACCCGTGGCCCACGTCCCGGTGCTGCACGGCGAATTCGATGGTGGCCTTGAGGTAACCGAGCTTGTAGTCGCAGTCGAAGCGCTTGCCCTGGAAGCGGTAGGCCAGCACCTGCTGCTCGTCCAGCAGGCGGGCGATGGCGTCGGTGAGCTGGATCTCCCCTTCGGCGCCCTTGGGGATCTGTTCCAGGTGATCGAAGATGCGCGCCGGCAGGATATAGCGGCCCATCACCGCCAGATTGGAAGGCGCGTCCTCCGCCTTGGGCTTCTCGACGATGCCGGTCACCTGATAAAGGTGATGGTCGCACGGCCGTCCCTCCACCACGCCGTACTGGGTGGTCACCGCCGGCGGCACTTCCTGCACGCCCAGGATGGCGGTGTTGAAGCGCTCGTACTGGGTCATCATCTGGGCCAGCACCGGTTCCGGCGCCATCATCAGATTGCTCGCCAGCAGCACCGCGAAGGGCTCGCCGCCGATGACGCTGCGCGCGCAATGCACGGCGTGGCCGAGACCCAAGGGCCGCGGCTGGCGGATGAAGACGGCGGAGACGTGGTCCGGCAGGATGCTGTGCACCATCTCCAGCAGCTGCAGCTTGCCGCGCTGCTTCAGCTCCATTTCCAGTTCGTAGGAGACGTCGAAGTGGTCGGTAATGGCCCATTTGCCGCGCCCGGTGATGAAAATGAGCTGGTCGCAGCCGGCGGCGATGGCCTCTTCCACCGCGTACTGAATCAGCGGCTTGTCGACGATGGGCATCATCTCCTTCGGGCTGGCCTTGGTCGCCGGCAGAAAACGGGTGCCCATGCCGCCCACGGGGAAAACAGCCTTCCTGACTGTCTGCATCTGTTGCTCCTCTCGCATGCTTACAGCTTATCCGCCTCCGCCGGGAAAACTGCGAGGGAGGCTGTGAAGTGACCTGCTGGCGAGCGGCATCCGCATGCCGGATCAGCGGCGCTGGTCCGGGAGGCGCGAACCTGCCAGTTAGATTGCCCGGATCCGGGAAAGTTGCTCAGCCTTTGGAGGGAGAAAAGGTTACCGCATTCCCGAGTTGGGGAAATGTAACGTTTGTATCATGACAAAGGGGCGCCCAAAGCACCGGGAGAGAGGTGGAACAAAGGGCCGATAGCCGAGGGCCGGCGACTCTGCATGGAGAATGGGAACAACAGAACGGGCAGGCAACTCTGGGAAGGACGGGGTTCTTCAGCGGGATAGGGTGGAAATAATGGGGTATTTTTGTGATTTTCAAGAAACAACCCGATTTTTGACGCTTCCACCAATCAGGCGGCAGGGTGCCAGCCTGCCGCTTCCTGTGCCTAGAAGAACGTGCCGTCGAGCGGACTGCTGGCGGTGGCGTAGAGCTTCTTCGGCATGCGGCCGGCCAGGAAGGCGGCCCGCCCGGCTTCCACGCCGAGCCTCATGGCCCGGGCCATGAGCACCGGGTCGCGGGCGGCGGCAATGGCGGTGTTCAACAGCACGCCGTCGCAGCCCAGCTCCAGGGCGATGGCCACGTCAGAGGCCGTGCCCACGCCGGCGTCCACCAGGATGGGCACCCGGGCCTGTTCCAGGATCAGCTTGAGGTTGTAGGGGTTGCGGATGCCGAGGCCCGAACCGATGGGCGCGGCCAGCGGCATGACCGCCACGCAGCCCATCTCCTCGAAGTGCTTGCAGGCCACCGGGTCGTCGGTGGCGTAGACCATCACCTGGAAGCCGTCCTTGATCAACACCTCCGCGGCCTTGAAGGTTTCCACCATGTCCGGGAACAGGGTCTTGGGATCGCCGATCACCTCCAGCTTCACGAGCTCCCAGCCGCCCAGCTCGCGGGCCAGCCGGCAGGTGCGCACAGCGTCCTCGGCGCTGTAGCAGCCCGCGGTGTTGGGCAGGATGGTGTACCGCTCGGGCGAGATCACGTCCAGCAGATTGGGCTCGTCTGGGTTCTGGCCGAGGTTGGTCCGGCGGATGGCCACGGTCACGATCTCCGCCCCCGAAGCCTCGATGGCGGCCCGGGTCTCCTGCAGGTCCTTGTACTTGCCCGTGCCGACCAGCAAGCGGGAGCGGTATTCGCGCCCGGCGATAACGAGGGGATCGTGGGAGTGTGGCATGGCGAGATCCTAAAAAGATGAAGGTTCGGCTTTTACGGGACCGGCGGGCATCAGGCGCCGCCGCCGATGGCGTGCACGATCTCCACCCGGTCGCCGTCCTGCAGGCGCGTGTCCGCGTGCTGGCTGCGCGGCACGATCTGCAGGTTCAGCTCCACGGCCACCCGCTTGCCGGCCAGATTCAGCCGGTCGAGGAGCTCGGCGATGGTCAGGGGAAGATCCAGGGGATATTCGGTCCCGTTTAAGAAAATTCGCATGCAGTGATGCTATGCGGCAAACGGGCCGGGGTCAAGAAGTCGGACTTGAATTTCCACGAGGTCGGCAATAGCATTGTAGCGCAGCTTCTCCATGCGGGTGTAGTTCAATGGTAGAACCTGAGCTTCCCAAGCTCATGACGTGGGTTCGATTCCCATCACCCGCTCCACTCATCGCTGCCGCAGGGCCGCTGTGCAAGGGCGGCCCAGCGGCTTTTCCGGCCACGCCGCGGGCTGTCCGCGGCTACTCCAAGGTGAAGTAGAAGGCAGCGCCCTGTTCCACCGCCCCCTCGGCCCAGATGCGGCCACCGTGGCGATCGATGACGCGCTGCACGATGGCCAGGCCGATGCCGGTGCCCTCGAACTCCGTTACGCCGTGCAGGCGCTGGAAGGCGCCGAAGAGCTTGTCGGCATAGGCCATGTCGAAGCCGGCGCCGTTGTCGCGCACGAAGTAGACCCGCTCCCCCGCCTCCTCCCGCACGCCGAACTCGATGCGGGCATTGTTTCGCTTGCCGGTGAACTTCCAGGCGTTGCCCAGCAGGTTGTCCAGCAGGATCTCCAGCAGGCGGGGATCGCCGTGGGCCGTCACCTCCGGCTCGATGACGAAATTCACCCGACGCGTCGGCTGCTCCGCTTGCAGCGCCGCGGCAATCCCGTGCGCCAGCATGCTCAGGTTCACCGGCTCGCGATGCATCTCGCTGCGGGTGATGCGCGACAGGCTCAGCAGGTCGTCGATGAGCTGGCCCATGCGCTGGCTGGCGTTCAACACCCGTTCCAGGTACTTCTGCCCGTCCGAATCCAGCTTGCCGTTGTAGTCCTCCAGCAACACCTGGCTAAAGCCGTGGATCGCCCGCAGGGGCGCGCGCAGGTCGTGGGACACCGAGTAGCTGAAGGCCTCCAGCTCGCGGTTCAGGGCCATCAGCTCGGCATTGACGGCGGTCAGCTCCGCTGTCCGCTCCGCCACCCGCTGCTCCAGCTCGGCGTTCAACTGGCGGATGGCGGCTTCCGCGCGCTTGCGTTCGCTGATGTCCTCCGCCGTGCCCACCACCCCCACGACGCGCCCGCCTTGCCGCAGGGGCGCCATGCTGATGCTGACCGCACGGACGCTGCCGTCCCGACACAGCAGCTCCGTCTCGTAATCGCGCACTTCGCTGCCCTGACTGGTTATTTGGGCAAAGTGCGCCTCCATGCCCGCCAGGGCGTCCGACCGGAAAAACCGGGAGAAGGGCTGGCCGATGAGCTCCTCGGGGGCATAGCCGGTCATCTCGGCGGTACGGCGGTTGGCGAGGGTAAAGCGACCCTGCCGGTCCAGCGCGACGATGGCATTGGTGACGCTGTGCATCACCCGGTCGCGGAACTCCTGGGCCTCGCGCAGCAGGCGATCCTTGCTCAATTCCCGCTCGCGTTGTAGGTATTCCTTGTACGCGCTGATGACGGCGATGGCGAGCACGAATAGGGAAGCGAAGCCGAGCGCCGCGGCGCCCAGCTTGTCGATGCCCATGCCCGGCAGTGCCTGGCTGGCGCTCCGGCCCAGCGGCGTGAAGATGGCAGCCTGCATTCCCGTGTAGTGCATGCCGGCGATGGCCACGCCCATGCCCGCCGCACTGCCGATCTTTTTCCAGCTCCAGCGGGCCAGCGTCTCGCCGCGCAGATGGAAAGCCAGCCACAGGGCGGCAACGGAGGCGCTGACGGCAATCAGAATGGAAGCAATGAAGAGACCGGGCCGATAGCTGATCACGACGGGCATGCGCATGGCTGCCATGCCGATGTAGTGCATGGCGGCAATGCCGGCACCCATGAACATGCCACCGACCAGCAGGGGGGCCGTCCCCATGAGGCGCCGGCCGGCGGTGAAGAGCGCCACGCCCGAAGCGCCGACGGCGATGAGCATGGACAGGATGGTCAGGTCGGGATCGTAGCGCATGGGCACGGGCATTTGCATCGCCATCATGCCGATGAAGTGCATCGACCAGATGCCGATGCCCATGGCCGCGGCGCCGCCCAGCAGCCATATCAGGCGCAGTCGGCCCTGCACGGCGGCGAGACGCCCGGCGAGTTCGAGCGCGGTGTAGGAAGCGCCGATGGCGACCACAATGGAAAGCATGACCAGGGTGGGATCATAACTGACGTGCACAGCCATGCCGGCGTGGGTCATTCTTGTTGTTCCTCCGGAGGGGACCTCATCCAGCGGCTTGCTTCGCCCGTGCCTGACGGCAACGGGCAGCGGATGCCCTTGCTCAGGGCTTGCTGGGCCCGGGCCCACCGCTCGTTCACTTGAGGGATTTGATCAAAACGCTGCAAAGCGGGAAAGGTTGACGGATACGCGGCACCGGCGGCTGGCCGCCGGTGCCGACATACAGGAGGCAAAAGGTACCCTCACCGGGTGCGGAATGCAATGCCCGGCAACGGAACCCCGGCGAGCGCTGCATCAGAGATTGGGCGTCTGCTTCTCGTTGGCCTGCTCGAAAAGGGTCTGACAGCGCACGTCGCGCACCGCCGTCGGCTGTACCCGCAGGCGCTCGATGGGAATCTCCTCACCGCAGTCCACGCAGTATCCATACTCGCCCCGGCCCATGCGATCCAGCGCGCGCTGCACCTCGGCCAGTTCCAGGCCCTCGCCCACGCTGCGCTGCAAGGTGATGTCGCTGGCCAGATCCGCGACGGACTCATCGGCGGGATCGCGGGCGCCGTCGTCCATGCTGCGCGGCGCGGCGAGATAGTCGCTGCTGAGCAGATGCTGGCGGACGGCCTCCGTCAGTTCGGCGCGTCGCTGCTCCAGAATCGCCCTGAACTCGTTCAAGGTTTGCGTATCCATGGCGAGCATTTCCCTTGGGATTGGAGGAAGGAGACTTATAGTTCAAAGCAGCCCATTCCGAGGCCGTGGCCTCACGGTACGCCCCCGGCGCCAGCCCGGCCAGAGCCAAAGGACCGATGGCCACCCGGATCAGGCGCAGCGTGGGGAAGCCCACCGCCGCGGTCATGCGCCGCACTTGGCGATTGCGGCCTTCGGTCAGCACGAGCTCCAACCAGGAAGTGGGCACGCTTTTGCGAAAGCGGATCGGCGGGTCGCGCGGCGGCACCGCAGGCGGCTCCAGGCGCCGGGCGCGGGCCGGCCGGGTCATCTTTCCTTCCAGAGGCACGCCCGCCTCCAGCCGGGCCAGGGCCGCGTCGCCGATCTCGCCCTCCACCTGCACCCAATAGGTCTTCGGCAGCTTGTAGCGCGGATTGCTCAGAAAGGCCTGCAAAGCGCCGTCATCGGTGAGCAGCAGCAGGCCCTCGCTGTCGCGATCCAGCCGGCCGGCCGGGTACACGCCGGGCACGGGCACGTAATCGGCCAGCGTGGTCCGGCCGGCGTCGTCAGTGAACTGGCACAGCACGTCATAGGGCTTGTGAAGAAGGAGCAGGCGCGGCATATAATGGGTCTAATTTTCGTAGTGCCCTGCAACGACCCCGGCAGGGACGATGGGAGTCAGACATGCAGCTTCGCGTACTCATGATCCTCAGCGCCGCCGATCGCATCCGCCTCCGGGACGGCAGCGAGCATCCGACCGGCTACTGGGCCGAAGAAGTGGTCGAGCCCTATTATAGCTTTACCGAGAACGGGATTCAGGTGGACATCGCCACGCCCGGCGGTCGGCCGCCCCATGCCGACCCCCTGAGCCTGGACCCAGCCCAGTTCGGCGGCGACCTCGGGCGGGTCGCCAACCTCAAGGACCAGCTCGACATGATCGAGGGGCTGGACGCGCCGCTGGCGCTGGAGGCCCTGGACGACGCCGCCCTGCAGCATTACGACGCCGTCTTCTTTCCCGGCGGCCACGGCCCCATGGCGGATCTGGACAAGGACCCGCAGGTGGCGCGCATCCTGCGCGGCATGCAGCGGGCCGGCAAGCCCATCGCCGCCCTCTGCCACGGTCCCGCCGCCCTGCTGGGCGCCCGCGACGAGCAGGGCCGCTGGCTCTTCGCCGGCTATCGCAGCACCTGCTTCAGCAACGCCGAGGAGGCGCAGACCGAGCTGGCCGGCAAGCTCGACTACGAATTGGAAAGCGCCCTGCGCGCGGCCGGCGCGCAGCCCGAGCCGGGCTCCGCCTGGGGCGAGAAGGTCGTGGTGGACCGCAATCTCTTCACCGGACAGAACCCGGCCTCCGCCCGTGCGCTGGCCTATGCCGTGGTCAAGGAACTGCAGAAGGCCTGCCCGAGCGGTTGCGGGGCCTGCCGCCATTGAGGCCGTGACACGTGAGTCGTGAAAGGCGGACGGACGGCTCACGAATCACGAATCACGAATCACGAATCACGAATCACGAATCACGAATCACGAATCACGAATCACGAATCACCTTACCAAGGAGCAAGCCATGGATGTCAACGAGAAAAAGAAAGCCGCTGCCCACGCCGCGCTGGCCTACATCAAGCCCGGCATGATCGTGGGCGTGGGCACCGGGTCCACCGTCAACTTCTTCATCGATGCCCTGAGCCAGTCGCGCATCGACGTGGAAGGCTACGTCGCCTCCAGCATCGCCACCGAGCAGCGCCTCAAGGCCGCCGGCCTGACCGTGCTCGACCTCAACCAGACCGGTGATATCCCGGTCTACGTGGACGGCGCCGACGAGATCGATCCCTACTTCCGCATGATCAAGGGCGGCGGCGCGGCGCTGACCCGCGAAAAGATCGTCGCCAGCGCCTCGCGCCAGTTCATCTGCATCGTCGACGACAGCAAGGAAAAAGGCATGCTCGGCCAGTTCCCCCTGCCCGTCGAGGTCCTCCCCTTCGCCCGCTCCTACGTGGCCCGGCAACTGGTCAAGATGGGGGGCAATCCCACCCTGCGCCAAGGCGTGACCACCGACAACGGCAACGTCATCCTGGACGTGGTCGGCCTCGATTTCACCGACCCGGTGAACCTGGAAAAGGAGATCAACAACATCCCGGGCGTGCTGGACAACGGCGTCTTCGCCAAGCGCCGGGCGGACGTGCTGCTGGTGGGCGGCGACAGCGGCGTGCAGACCCATAAGCCGCATTTCTGAGCTCCAACGGGTCAAGCGGCACGTAATTCAGCCAGGCCGGATCCGAAGAGCCGTGCCGCTTGCCCGAAGGCACTCGCAAGCCGGTTCGCGCCCGTCAACGCTTGTCCACGCGCAGGGATTCATGGCATGCGTGCACTGCCCAAGCGGTGCATTGGCGGATTCGCGGCGGAAAACGCGCCGACAGCGGCTGGCATCCACCCGGAACCCTGGCCTCGCAGCGGGGGAGGAGCGGGCTTGCCCAGGATTTTGTCTCCCCCGCACCATATGATCGCGGGCAAGCCCGCTCCTGCGACCGGCGGCGGCACCACGGCCGCAGGGCGATGATCGGTGTTCGCCGTGCCCCCTCACCCGGCCCGCGCCCGCCCGGAGCGGGCATGCCGGACGGTTGCGGTACCGTGCCGAATCCTGGCGAACTGGCATCCTGGCTCGTAGGAGCGAGCTTGCTCGCGATCCACTGTGCCGATCGGCCAGCCATCGCGGGCAAGCCCGCTCCTACCGCCGGTGGCGGCAGCGGGGTTTTGCCGTTCCTGTCCTTTGCCGCGCCGGGGCGGCGGGGAAGCAGCGCGTGGCGGGACAACGGGGCGCATTCTTTTTGCCTGCCTTTGTGCGCTCAAGAAAAAGCAGGTTGCCGTCGGACCCCCCCCCGACACCCAAACTCGATAAACCTCCCGCAGGTTGGGCTTCGCACCGCTCAACCCAACACACGCTTCAAACATCGACACTCGCTTTAAACGGACTTGCCGAATGAAAAGAACCGACCTGGAAAAACACAAGGGCTTGAAGATCAAAAGCCAAATGCAAGGTCCGGCGACGGCCGGGCGGCCCAAGGACGCGGCCATCAGCCGACGCGAGCAGCGCGAGCGCGATCGGGCGCTCGGGCTGGTGCCGTTCGCCGTCAAGCTCAACGGCGAATTGGTGAAGCGGCTCCAGGACTTGGCGCAGGAGCGCCGGATCGGCTTGAACGAGTTGGTGGGCGAATTGCTGCAAAAGGGACTGGACAACGGCGGATAGAGGAAGGGCCAAATCCGGGCACGGGCGGCTCGGGAATCCGCAGATCCCGATAGCGGCCCGACCTCCCCGAAGCAGAAACCAAACCGCGCCGGAAGGGAGTTGACGCCAGGCTGCGGATGGCGGGACGGCTCCTGCCGCCCCGCTGTGCGCCAGGAGCCTCGCCCGGCGCGGCCTGCACCCGCCCGCTAGTGCACGCCGCCGGCGGGCTCGCCCTGCAGGCCGGGCACGCTGCCCGCTTCCGCGTGGCGCTCCAGCTGATCGACCACGCCGGCGACGCCGCGCAGGTTCTCGATCCGGTCGATGAGCGCCTGCGCCTCGTCGGCCAGAATGGGCCCGCTCAAGGTGACCTGACCCTCCTGGACCTCCACCTGGATGGCGCTGGGATGGCTGGTCAGGCGGCCGATGGCGGCGTGAATGCGCTCGACCAGGATGCTGTCCTCGACCGGCTCCCGCTTCATGCGGGCCCGCAGCTCCGAACCCAGACCGCGCGTGCGGTTCATCATGTCTTCCGAAAACTTGTTGACGGTGTCGGTCGCCTTGTTGGCCGCGCTGCTGGCCTTGTCGCGCATCTGTGCGCGGCGCTGCTGGCCGCGCTCGGGATCGAAGAGGTACATCAAGCCGGCGCCGAGGCCGGCGCTGAACAGCAAACCCATGGTTTTTTTCATGACTCATCTCCTGTCTTGATCGTTGCGTTCCGGCTGACGTCAAACCGCTCAACCCGCTGGCGCGGGTCCATTCAAATCGTGCAATTCTCTTAGAGTCTGCAGGGGGACGGCAGTTCAGACGCGGGGCCAGGCCCGCCGCCCCCTGCAATGGACCGCCCCCCATCGGATCGCAGGCAAGCCCGCGCCTGCGGCCGCTTGCGCTGGCTTCGCCCTCCCCCAGCCTCGGTCACGGCCCGCATGCTCCGCTCCACCTTTTTGCTCTTTCGTTCGGTAGGAGAGGCGCTCAAGATGGGCCAAGCGAACCTTGTCCCCTTATCCAACAGAGGAGGAGCACGCCATGCAATGGGTGTCGATGATCTTGATCGGTTGGCTGATCTTTACGGCGGCGGTGGGCTACGGCCTCATCATGGCCGGGCTGAGCCCCACCTGGACAGGCATCATCGTGGTGGGCATGGTGGGGATCGGGATCATCATCTCGGTGACCAAGGGCAAGTCAGGCCACAGCCACTGACCCCGGCGCGGCTCAGAAGGGCTCCAGCCGGGCCTCGTAGTCGAAGATGATGAGCCGGTAGAGCTTGTCGCCCAGTTGTACGTGGGCGCTCTCGGGCATGCCGAGGGTGATAGTGTTGCCGCCCGCCGCGGACAGGCCGCCGGGCCCGAACTTGTCCTGTTCGATGAGGGCCTGCAGAAGCTCCTGCATCTCGTCGCGGGGCGCGCTGGCCGTGTTGTCGATGAGCCGGCACGGCTTGCCCTTGCGGGTCACGCCTTCGAGAACGACGGCATCGGGATTGAGCGGATTGGCCTCGTCGAAACTGAGGTTATGGTCGATGAAGGAACTGTCTTCTACCATGCCAAGCCTCGCGGAGGGCGCCGACCCGGCGGCGTGCGCCGCGAGGCCGGCATCTGATCAGTAGCGGGTGGCGAAGGTGCCGACCAGTTCGTAGACCAGGAACAGGGCCAGCAGCACGGGGAAGGCGCCGCCGAGGATGGAAAGAACGATCTGCCCGGTGGTGGCGGGCTCTTTGACGTCGTGATGATCAGCCATTTTCTGCTCCCAAAGATTGGCAAAAGTCCGCAAGCGGCCGCGGATGCGCCGTATCCGGGCACGTCTGCGGCCGCCTAAAGTTGGATAGAACTTTAAAATAGCAAATTCAGGCGCGCGAGGCAAAGAGCCAGGGAGCCTCCTGGCGGCGCCGGGCCTCGTAGGCGCGGATGGACTCGGCGTGCTGCAGGGTGAGGCCGATGTCGTCCAGGCCGTGCAGCAGATTGTGCCGGTGATGCGGCGCGATCTCGAAGGGATGGACGCCGCCGCCGGGCGTGCGCACTTGCTGCGCCTCCAGATCGACGGTGAGCGCGTAGCCGGGATTGGCCTCCACCTCCTGGAACAGATGGTCGACCACCTCGGCCGGCAGGCGCACGGGCAGGATGCCGTTCTTGAAGCAGTTGTTGTAGAAGATGTCGGCGAAGCTCGGCGCGATGATGGCGCGGATGCCGTAGTCGGCCAGCGCCCAGGGGGCGTGCTCGCGGCTGGAGCCGCAGCCGAAGTTCTCGCGCGCCAGCAGGATCTGCGCGCCCTGGTAGCGGGACTGGTTGAGCACGAAATCCGGGTTGGGCTGGCGACTCTTGGGATCCTGGCCCGGCTCGCCGTGATCCAGATAGCGCCACTCGTCGAAGAGGTTGATCCCGAGCCCGGTGCGCTGGATGGTCTTCAGGAACTGCTTGGGGATGATCGCATCCGTGTCCACGTTGGGACGATCCAGGGGCACCACCAGGGCGGTGAGGGTCGTAAAGGGTTGCATGCTGTCACTCCGGGTTCGCTGGGCGCTATCGTGCGCCTTTGACCTGCAATCCGCTCCCCGGGCGGCGTGATCGCGAGCCAGCTCGCGCCCACGCCACGGTCCCGGAGCCGATCTTGAATTGGGTTATACGGCCTGTTGCTCTTCGTCTTCGAGGCTTTCGAGCGGCTCCCAGGCGCGCACATCCACGAAATGGCCGGCAATGGCCGCGGCGGCGGCCACGGCGGGGCTGACCAGATGGGTGCGTCCGCCCTTGCCCTGGCGGCCTTCGAAGTTGCGGTTGCTGGTGGCGGCGCAACGCTCGCCGGGCTCCAGGCGGTCGGCGTTCATGGCCAGGCACATGGAGCAGCCGGGATCGCGCCACTCGAAGCCGGCCTCCTTGAAGATGCGGTCCAGACCCTCGGCCTCGGCTTGGCGCTTGACCAGGCCCGAGCCGGGCACCACCAGCGCCTGCTTGACGTGGGGCGCCACCTTGTGGCCCTTGGCGACGGCGGCGGCGGCGCGCAGGTCCTCGATGCGGGCATTGGTGCAGGAGCCGATGAAGACCTTGTCGATAGCGATGGCGGTCATGGGGGTGTTGGCTTCCAGACCCATGTAGGCCAGGGCCTGCTCCATGGCGTGCCGGCGCACGGGATCGGGCTCCCGGGCCGGATCGGGCACGCGGTCGTTGATGCCGACCACCATCTCCGGACTGGTGCCCCAGGTGACCTGCGGCTGGATTTCGGCGGCGTCCAGCACCACCTCCCGGTCGAAAACGGCGTCCGGATCGCTGCGCAGCTCGCGCCAGGCAGCCACGGCCTGTTCCCACAGCGCGCCTTGGGGCGCGAAGGGCCGGCCTTTGACGTAGTCGATGGTCTTGTCGTCCACCGCCACCATGCCAGCGCGGGCACCCGCCTCGATGGCCATGTTGCACACGGTCATGCGCCCCTCGATGGAGAGCGCCTCGATGGCCGGGCCGGCGAATTCGATGGTGTAGCCGGTGCCGCCGGCGGTGCCGATCTTGCCGATGACGGCCAGCACGATGTCCTTGGCGGTGCAGCCGGCGGGCAGCTCGCCCTCCACGCGGATGCGCATGGATTTGGTCTTCTGGGTCCACAGGCATTGGGTGGCGAGCACGTGCTCCACCTCGGAGGTGCCGATGCCGAAGGCCAGCGCCCCCAGCGCGCCGTGGGTGGCGGTGTGGGAGTCGCCGCAGACCACGGTCATGCCCGGCAGGGTGAGCCCCTGCTCCGGGGCGATGACGTGGACGATGCCCTGGCGCACATCGCCCATGGCGAACTCTTCGATGCCGAACTCGGCGCAGTTGCGGTCCAGGGTCTCGACCTGCAGGCGCGACACGGGGTCGGCGATGCCCTGTTCACGGCCGATGGTGGGCACGTTGTGGTCGGGCACGGCGACGTTGGCGTCCACGCGCCACGGTTTGCGCCCGGCCACGCGCAGCCCTTCGAAGGCCTGCGGGCTGGTGACCTCGTGGATCAGTTGGCGGTCGATGTAGAGCAGGGTCGCGTCGCCCTCGGTGGCGACCACGTGCTGCTCCCAGATCTTGTCGTAGAGCGTCTTGCCAAGCATGGGGTACTCCGGGGGAAGAATCCAAGAATTATAACGCTTGCGGCGGGTTTGAACAAAGGGGCGGACATGAGCGGCTGGGGCTGCGCTGGCTCGTGGGCGTGCAGGAGCAGGCTGGCCCGCGATGCGCGGGCGGCTGGCATGATTGATCGCGAGCGAACTTGCTCCTACCGCCAATGGCGGCAGCGGGGCTTGGGGTTGGCGGTTTTCACCCCGTTGTCCCGCCGAGCACCGCAACGGCCGCGGGAAACGAGCGAGCGCCTGCCTGAGCGCAGCGATGCAGGAGCGAGCTGGCTCGCTCCTACGGCCAGGGGCGGAACCTGCGATCCTGTCGGGCCATTCCGCCCCCTAAACATCCCCCGGCCGAATCAACGGCAGGCCGCGCTGCTCCCAGGTGTGCAGGCCCCCGGCGACGCAGTAGGCGCGGAGATAGCCCAGGTCGCGCAGGATCTGGGCGGCTTCCAGGCTGCGGTCGCCGCGGGCGCAGAACAGCAGCAGTGCCGTGCCTGCACTGGCATGGTGCATGAGCATGGACAGCAGGGTACGCCGCTCCTGCGGCTCCAGGTGCTCGCCGCCGCTGTCCAGCGGATGCTCACCGAAGCCCGCCAGATGCTGCAGGCAGTCCAGCGGCAACGTGATGGCGCCGGGAATCTGCGCGAACCACTCCCGCTCTTGCGGCAAGCGCACGTCGACGATGACGCCCGCCCCCGCGTTTTGGAGCTCCCACGCCCGGGTCGGGTCCAGATGCAGTTGCTCCGGGTTGAAGCTGTGGGCCAGGGCCGTATCCATCACCTCCTCCTCGAATGGCGAACCATTCAGCAAAGCTCTAATAGTTGTCCGAATCGCTGCTGCCAGACGATGCAAATCACGGTCCGCCGGCACGGCGGCCGCACGCCTGTGGCAACTAAGACTCTGTGGAGGCGATGTTGTTCCTGCGCGACAGGATTCGTCAGCGGTCGACAAGGAGGAGCCCGGCGGGCGGCAGTGGGCAGGCGGCGCCAGTCCGCCCGGGCGCGCATCCGCGGCTCAGGGGAACGGGGCCAAGTCCGGCTGCGTGAGCGCCCGCTCCACTTCGGCCAGCAGCACCTTGCCGTTGAAGGGTTTGCTCAGAAAACCGAAGACGCCGCGGTTGGTGGCGGTGACGGCATCGGGGATGGAGCCGTGGGCGGTCAGCAGGATCACCGGCAGGGAGGGATGCTGGCGATGGATGGCATCGAAGAGGGCCAAGCCGTCCATGCCGCCCATGCGCAGGTCGGTAATGACGAGCTGGGGACGGACGGAGGGCAGGCGGGCCAGGGCCTCCTCGCCGCTGTCGGCCACCACCACGGTGTAACCGGCGGCACCGAGCCGCAGGGACAGGAGGCGGAGCAAGTCGGGATCGTCGTCTACCAGCAAAATGGTCTTTTCATTCATCGTCGCGGGGCCACCCGTCTTTGGATAAGGCTTTTCTCGATGTTCTTCAGGGCTTCCAGTTGCTTTTCCGCGTTTTCCGCCCGTTTCTGCTCCAGCTTCAGCTTCTGCTCCAGCGCGTCATAGCGTTCCTCCTGTTTCTTCTTCTCCGCCGCGCGATCGCTGTTCAGGGCTTCAACCCGCTCGGCCAGGCGCCTGTTCTCCGCGCGCAGGCCGCTGATCCGTTTTTCCTGCCGGCTCGCCTCGGCGGTCACGGTCTCCAGAAATTTCACGAAGTTGGCCAACTCCCGGCTCTGGGTCGCTTCCGGCAGGAAGGCGCCGTTCAGCAGGGCGGCAGCGCGATCGCTGTCCTGGAACGGGGTGCCGGGCAGCATCAGCACCAAGACCAGGCGCAAGCGGTCGGCCGTGGAGCCGGTCTTCAGGAAGCTGCTTTCGGCCAGCACGTACTCGAGCTTCAGCTCTTCGGGCGACAGGGTCCTGATACGATTAAAATAGTCCAAATATGTGGCGGGGTCCTTGTTTTGCTCGAAAATGCGCTGCTGGACCGAGGGCGCCGGCTGCAGGCCGGCGCAGCCGCCCAGCAGGGCGGCAGCCAACAGGGGCAATGCGCGCCAAGCGTGCCTGAAACGGGCCTTCATAGTGTTTCCTTCTCGACGGGCTCTTGATGCAAGGGCAGGGTCACCCGGAAATGGGCCCCGACGGGGGTGCTTTCAATGATCTCGATCCGGCCGTGGTGCGCCAGCACGAACTCCTTGGCGATGGACAAGCCGATGCCGGTGCCCTGCACCGGGCCCTCGGCCACGGCCTGGCCCTGATAGAAGGCATCGAAGAGCTTGTCCTTGTCCGTGGCCGCGATGCCCGGTCCGGTGTCGATCACGTCGATGATGGCGAAGCCCAGCTCCGCGCGTAGGTAGATTTCCACCCGGCCACGCGGGGGACAGTATTTCACCGCGTTGGATACGAGATTGTCCACGACCGTGCGCAGCTTGTCCTGATCCCCCACCAGGCTGATGTCGTCCAGCTCCAGCCCCAGCTGCAACTGCTTGGCCTTGGCGGCCAGCCGGTGCGTCTCGGCCACCGCGGTGATGAGCGCCTTCAGGTGCACCGGGCGCAGCTCCAGGGTGGCGCTGCGGGCCTGGGCCACGCTGAAGTTCAAGAGGTCCTCGATGAGCTTCTGCAGATAAAGGCAATTCTGCTGCAGGATGCCGGCCACCTCGCGCTGCTCGCCGTTGAGCGGGCCGACCACCTCCTCCGCCAGCAGATCGGTGCCTTCGCGCAGGGCGGTCAGCGGCGTCTTGAGCTCGTGGGAGACATGGCGCAGGAACTTGTTCTTTTCCTCCTCCAGATCCAGCAGGCGGCGGCGCAGCCAGTCCAGCCGCTTGCCGACGCTGCGCAAGTCCTCCGGCCCGCTGATGTCGATCTCGTCGGCGAAGCGGCCGTCGCCGAGCTGATGGATGGCCTTGTCGATCTGGCGGATGGGGCGGGTGATCAGGACGGTGAACAGCCCGACGAAGATCAGCGTGCCCGGAATCAGCGCCAGCGCCTGCCAGACCAGGACCTGCTGGGCGCGCAGGGCGGAGCTTTGCATCGCGTCCACCTCGCGGTCGATGAGGCGGTTGCTCTCGGCCAGGATGGCCCGCGCCTGCTCGTTCAGCAGCGCGAAGTCCTGGACCACGGCCGCGCTGATCTCCGCGTCCGGCGGGTTGCTCCGCAAGGTTTCGTGAATGCGCCGCTCCACTTCGACCAGATTCTGCAGCTGGCTGCGTTGCGACTCCTCCAGCGGCAGCTCGTCCAAGCGCAGCACGGTCTGCTGGAACTGGGCGTGGGCGTCCAGGAAGTTGTCCAGGAAGCTGGGATCACCCAGCACCAGATACTGGCGGGCCGAACGCTCCATGGTCCTGACCTGCTCCCCGACCACCTGGCTGTTGCGGATGGCCTGCACCGCCTGGTAGACGGCGCGCTGGCTCTGGCCCGCCAGCCGGTCCACGTAGACCAGCGCCGTAACCAGGGCCAGGATCAGCGGCAGCGACACCAGCGAAAAGCCCACCAGGGTGAGCCTGAGCAGGGACTTGGGACGATAGAAGGTCATGCGGGTGCTTCAGGTCATGCGCACTGCCGGCCCAGCAGCTCTTGCGCGTAGCCCTCCAGCTCGGCGGCGCGATGGGCGGCGGTGTGGCCGGCCAGCACGCGCTCGCGGGCGCGCCGGCCGATGGCCAGGCGTTCCGCCTCGGGCACTTCGCGCAGATAGCCCAGGGTGTCCTCGGGGGCGCGGGCGATGAGGATCTCGCGGTCGAAGGCGAAGAAGGTGTCGAGCCCTTCCCAGTAATCGCTGATGATGGGCACGGCGCAGGCCGCCGCCTCGAAAAGGCGCACGCTGGGCGAGTAGCCCACCCGCACCATGTCCGCCCGCGTGATGTTCAGGGTGAAGCGCTGGGCGTTGTAGAAGGCGCGGTGACGGCTGGGCGGCAGGTGCTCGATGCGCTGCACGTTGGCCGGCCAGAGGATGTCGGCGGGATACTGCGGGCCGGCCACCACGAAGCGGCCGGCGGGCCAGCGTCGCGCCGGCTCGACCAGCAAGCGGTCGAGCGGCGGCTGGCGGTCGGCGCTGTAGGTGCCCATGTAGCCGAGATCCCAGTCGTGGGCGACCGCCTCCGGGTAATAGAGCGCCGGGTCGACGGAGCAGTACAGGGGCCGGGCCATGGACGCGCCGTAGGTCGTTTCGATGTGCTCCAGGATGGGCCCGCCGGTGAAGGACAGATAGAGCTGGTAGCGGGCGATCAGGGCCGGGCTCAGGTACTCCTCATCGCCCTGGGCCAGCTTGGCCAGGGTCACGGGCGTGTCGATGTCGTAGAAGGCGGTGGCGCCGCGGGCCGTGGCCGTGACCCATTCGCCCACCGCCACGCCCTCCGGCACGTAGGAACCCACGATCACCAGATCGGCCTCGCGCACCTCGTCGGCGAAGCGCGCCTTCAGCGTGGCCAGGTCGGGATACAGCTCGGTGCGGCCATAGGGGGGCCGGGGCAGATCGCGGTTGGCCGCGTACCAGGGCACGTCGCGCTCCAGGAAGAGCACCTGGTGACCGCGCCCGACCAGCTCGCGCACCAGCCCGCGGTAGGTGGTGGCGTGGCCGTTGCCCCAGGACGAGGTGATGGACAGACCCAGAATGACGATGCGCAGCGATGCGGGATTCACAGAGCCTCCCCGACGGCCTGGGGCAAGGGGACGGCAGATCTCAGCGTGGCGGGCACCCGGTATTCTCCTCGCTTTGGGGTGGTTGGCTCCGGATTGTAGCGAATCGGACGCTATCTGTCTGTCAGGGTAGCGCAGCGGAGCCGCTTTTGGAAACGGCCGACCAGGCTCGGCCGGGCTTCCCTACCTTCGTCTGATTCAGAGATTAGGCCGGGCAAAGCAGAATAGTCGCCACGAAACGTACTTTCCTGTACCGGCAAAAGCACTGCAGCCGCGCGCTTCCGCCCTCCGCCCGGCAGCCAGGCGCTGCGCGGCCGCATCAAGACACAGCCAGAAATCCGCCGGCACGGCACTGCTCAGGGAGGTTGTCCATGAACGAGCTGCGCTCGTTTGAACCGCACCCGACCCGCGTCATCGCGCCCGCCCAGGGCCCGCTGGGCGTCCTGCTGCCCGGCATGGGCGCGGTGGCGACCACGCTCGTCGCCGGCGTCCATCTCATCAACAAGCGCTTCGCCAAGCCCTACGGCTCGCTGACGCAGATGCAGGAGATCGAGCGGGACGACGGAACCGCCGTGCCGATCAGGGAACTGGTGCCGCTGGCCGCCTTGGACGACCTGGTCTTCGGCGGCTGGGACATCTTCCCGGACAACGCCTACCAGACCGCCTGCGCCGCCGGCGTGCTGTCGCGCGAGATGCTGGCGCCGGTACGCAAGGAGATGGAGCGCCTGCGGCCCTGGCCGGGGGTCTTCGACCAGACCTACGTACGCAACCTGCACGGCACCCACGTGAAGACCGGGCCGAGCAAGATGCACTTGGCCGAGGCGCTGATGCGGGACACGGAAGGCTTCCTGGGCGAGCACGGACTGCAACGCGCGGTGATGCTCTGGTGCGGCTCCACGGAGACCTACCTGCAGCCTAGCCCGGTGCACGAGACGCTGGAGGCCTTCGAGGAAGGCCTGAAGCGGAACGCCCCGGAAATCTCACCGTCCATGATCTACGCCTACGCCGCTCTGATGCAGGGCATCCCCTTCGGCAACGGCGCCCCCAACCTGGCGGTGGACGTGCCGGCGCTGATGGCGCTGGCGGAACGGCGCGGGGTGGCGATCGCCGGCAAGGACCTGAAGACAGGGCAGACGCTGATGAAGACCATCCTGGCCCCCGGCCTGAAGGCGCGCATGCTGGGCCTGAACGGCTGGTTTTCCTCCAACATTCTCGGCAACCGCGACGGCGAGGTGCTGGACGACCCGGGTTCCTTCCGCACCAAGGAGCTGAGCAAGAGCTCCGTGCTCGATGGCATCTTGCAACCGGCGCGCTATCCCGACCTGTACGGCAACTACTATCACAAGGTCCGGATCGAGTACTACCCGCCGCGCGGCGATGCCAAGGAGGGCTGGGACAACATCGACATCTTCGGCTGGCTCGGACAGAGCATGCAGATCAAGGTGGACTTCCTGTGCAAGGACTCGATCCTGGCCGCCCCAGTGGCGCTGGATCTCATCCTGCTGCTGGATCTGGCGCAGCGCGCCGGCCTGGGCGGCATCCAGGACTGGTTGTCCTTCTACTTCAAATCGCCGATGACCGACGCGGGCGTACCGGCCGAGCATGACCTCTTCGTGCAGCACGAACGGCTCATGGAGCGGCTGCGCAGCCTGTCCGCGAGCGCCCTGCTGGATTATCCGCAGGCCTCGCCCTACGAAAGCACGAAGACCGCCGGCGTCTGAACGTCCCCGGCACGAGCCGCCGCGGCGGCGTCTGCCATGACACGAGGAGTGCGGCATGAAGCTGGTGATTTTCGGCCTGACCGTCTCGTCGGCCTGGGCCAACGGTCACGCCACCACCTGGCGCGGCTTGCTCAAGGCCTTGCATCGCGACGGCCATCAGGTCACCTTCTTCGAGCGCGACGTGCCCTATTACGCCGAGAAGCGCGACCTGCCCGATCCGCCGTTCTGCGACCTGGTGCTCTACCCGGACTGGGAAACCGTGCTGCCGCGCGCGCGCGCCGCGCTGCGGGGCGCCGACGTGGCCCTGGTCACCTCCTACTGCGCCGACGGCTTGGCGGCCTGCCGACTGGTGCTCGACAGCGCGCGTCTCCTGCGCGTCTTCTACGACCTGGACACGCCGGTCACCCTGGCCGCCCTGCGCGAACACGGGGTCGCCGTCGCCGACGGGGTGCACTACCTCACTCCGGCGCTGATTCCCGAATTCGACCTTTACCTGTCCTTCACCGGCGGGCCGATGCTGGAGGAGATCAGTACGCGCTGGGGGGCGCGCCGCGCCGCGCCGCTGTACTGTTCCGTGGACCCCGAGCTGCATGCGCCGGTGGCCGCGCCCGATGAGCTGCGCTGCACCCTGGGCTATCTCGGCACCTATGCGCCGGACCGCCAGCCGGCCTTGGAACGGCTGCTCATCGAGCCCGCCCGGCGACGCCCGGACGAGCGTTTCTTCGTGGTCGGCTCCATGTACCCCTGGGGCATCGACTGGCCGGCCAACGTGTGGATGCGCTGGCATCTCGACCCCGCCGAGCACGCGGGCTTCTACTGCGCCAGCCGCCTGACCTTGAACGTCACCCGCGCCGCCATGGCCGAAGTGGGCTACTCGCCCTCGCCGCGCCTCTTCGAGGCCGCCAGTTGCGGCACGCCCATCCTGTCGGATCCGTGGCCGGGCATGGAGCAATTCTTCGCGCCGGGCGAGGAGATCCTGGTGGCGCGCAGCGCCGAGGAGGCCGATGCCATCCTGGGTCTGAGCGACGCCGAGCTGGCACGGGTGGCCGGCGCCGCCCGCGAGCGCACCCTGGCCGAGCATACCGGCGCCAACCGGGCGCGCGAACTGACGGCCCTGTGCGAAGCAACGGAAGCAGCGGCACCCAGCGCGATTTCTTCCTAACCCGCAAAAGGATGGTCATGCCCGACTTACACCCGGACGCGCAAACACCCCTTTCGCATTATCACCTCATCAACGGCTCGCCCGAGCGCCCCGGCGGCACGGTCCGCCTGCTGCACGGGCGCGCCGGACTGGCGCAAGCCGCCGTGCACTGGCAGGCGCTGGAGGCCCACGCCCCGCACATCTTCCAGCGCTACGACTTTGCGCGGGAATGGGCCGCTTTCTTCGGCCTGCACCGCAATCTGGTGCTCATCGAGGCGGAGAACGGCCGCGGCCGCGCCCTGCTGCCCCTGCTGGTGGAACCCTGCGGCAAATGGCCGCGCACTTCCGCCATGCGCCTGTTCAACCGGCTGGGCCCGTCCCGGCGCTATCACGCCCTGATGTACGGCGTGCGCGCCCTGGAACGGCTGGGCATCCGCGCGCGCGGCACCCAATGCCGCCTGATCGGCGAGAACGTCTTCGACGAGATGGATCTGCTGGTCCAGGGCGACGTCCCGGTGGCCGAACTGGCGCAGGGCCTGCGCCGGCTCAACTGCCAACGCCTGATCGTCGACAGCGCCTCGCCGGGCAGCCAGCTGGCGCAAATCCTGCCGCAGCTCTTCGGACGCGTGTTCCAGCGCCGCGCCAAGACCATGCCGCTGCTGCACGCCCGGCGCCTGCAGCTGGAGGCCTTGCGCAAGGCCCATCCGCGCACCGCCAAGGAGCACCGACGCCTGCTGCGCCGCGGCGGCCGGATCCAAGCCGTCCTCGACCGCGGCGAGGCCAGCCGCATCCTGCGCCACGCCTTCGAGCTGAAGCGCGCCCAGCAGCGGCGGCTGGGACGCCCTACCCTCTACGCGGACCGGCGCTACGAACACTGGCTGCTGGGCATGGTCCGGCGCCGCCTGGGCGACTGGGTGCATCTGCTCGTCCTGAGCATCGACGATCAATTCGCCGCCTGCACCGTGTACTTCGACCAGCGGGACTGCTGGCGCGGCTACTTCACCGCCTACGAGCCGCGTTTCGCCAAGCAGTCGCCGGGCACGGTGCTGATGTGGGAGGTGATCGAGCGCGCGGTGGAGCAAAAGCTGCCCGTGCTCAATTTCGGCGCCGGCGAGGACGCACACAAGGCGGCCTGGCAGGACGACGTCCTGCCCCTGATTTCCATTGAAGCAACGGAACTGCGCACGGAGCAGGCCGGCGCGTATCGCCCGGTGCGCGCCGCGCCGGCAGAGCACATGGCGCAGGAAGCCCGCAAGGGATAACGCACGGCGCGATCGACTCAGCGCCGCAGGGTCATCGAGCGAGGAGGCACGCATGCTTGGCATCATTCCCGCCGCCGGGGCCGGCACCCGCATCCAGCCCCTGGCCTTTTCCAAGGAGATGCTGCCGGTGGGCAGCCGCCTGGACGAGCACGGCGTCGAGCGCTCCAAGGCGGTGAGCGAGTACCTGGTGGAGCGCATGATCCTGGCGGGGGCGGAGCGCATCTGCTTCGTCATCTCGCCGGGCAAGACGGACATCATGCAGTACTACGCGCGCCACGCGGAAGCGCGGCGCTTCTGCTATGTGGTGCAGGAGCAGCCGCTGGGCCTCTGCGACGCCTTGTTCCGCGCGGCGGCCATGGGCCACGACGGCGAGGAGGTGCTGATCGGCCTGCCGGACACGGTCTGGTTTCCGGCCGAGGGCCTGGCGCTGCTGCCGGCGGATGAACTGTCCTTTCTGCTCTTTCCGGTGGAGCGGCCCGATCAGTTCGACGCCGTGGTGACCCGCGCGGACGGCAGCGTGGAGGAAATCCAGGTCAAGGCCGCACGCCCGCGCACCCACTGGGTCTGGGGCGCCTTCCGCATGCCGGTGCCGGTATTCCGCGCGCTGCACGCCCTGTGGCAGGAGCCGGGCCGCGGCGACGAATACATCGGCACCCTCGTCAACGAATACCTGCGCCGGGGTGGCCGGGCCGTGGGCGTGCCGGCCGGGGAAAGTTACCACGACGTCGGCACCATCGAGGGCTACCGGGCCGCCATCGCCAGTCTGGCCGGCCGTTCGCCCGTGGTCGCGGCATGATCCGCATCCTGAACGGCCGCAGCGGCTTGGGCGCGCTGCGCGCGCACTGGCAGGCCCTGGAAGCGGCGGCCCCGAGCCTGTTCCAGCGCTACGACCTGGCCCTGGCCTGGTGGCGCGCCTTCGGGGCCGGCCGCGAGCTGGCCGTCATCGAGGCGGAAAACGGCCGCGGCCGCGCTCTGCTGCCCCTGTATCGCGACGGCGAGCGGCTGCGCGTGCTCGGCAGCGGCGCCTTCGACCGGCTCGACATGCTGCTGGAGGGCGAGCCGCCGGTGGCCGACATCGCCCAGGGCATGCGCCGGATCGGCTGCGCCAGCCTGGAGGTGGCGGCGACCAGCGCCGATGGCCCGCTGGCCCGCTGCCTGGCCGCCCTCGACTCGCGCCTGACGCAGGAAGATTTCAGCGCCATGCCGCTGCTGCACACGGGCCGCTGGTCCGCGGCGGATCTGCGCGCGGCGCATCCGCGCAGCGCTTACCGCCACCGCCGCCTGCTGGGGCGCGGCGGACGGGTGCGGGCCCTGCGCGATTACGATGAAGCGCGCGCCCTGCTCGCCGCCGCCTTTCGCCTGAAGCGGGCCAATCTGCAGGCGACAGGCCAGGAGGACCTCTTCGCCGACGGCTGCCATGAGCGCTGGCTGGCGCTCCTGGCACGCCGGCACCTGGGCGGCCTGCTGCGCCTGGAGATCCTGTCCATCGACGGGCGCTTCGCCGCCGCCGTGCTGTACTTCGCCGAGCCGGACTGCTGGCATCTATACTTCACCGTCTACGAGCCGCGTTTCGCCAAGGAGTCGCCGGGCACCGTACTGCTCTGGGACGTGCTCGAGCGTGCCGCGGCGCAGGCGGTGCCAAGGGTCAACTTCCTGACCGGCGAGCAGTGGTACAAGCTGCGCTGGCACGACGACCGCCTGCCGCTGGTGCGCCTGCGCGCCGGGCTCGACCGCGCCGAACGCACAGCGGTTGCCTGCCCATGAAGATCCTGCAGGTCGCCTATCCCTTCGAGCCGGTATCCACCGCCAGCGCCGGCGGCACGGAGCAGATCCTGGCCCTGCTGGATCGCGAGCTGACGGCGCTCGGCCACAAGTCGGTGGTGCTGGCGCGGGCCGGCTCGCGGGTGGCCGGCCGGCTGGTGCCGAGCGCGCCGGCCAACGCCGACTTCGAGACCTCCTGCCGGGCCCACGAAACCGCCCTGAAAAGGCTGCTGGCCCGCGAGCACTTCGATCTCATCCACGACCAGGGCAGCGGCATTCGCCACTGGCCGGGCGGCCCGCCCGTGCTCAGCACCCTGCACCTCACCCGCAGCCTGCTCGGCGAGGCGCCGGCGCTCGGGCCGGGCCGGCACTACAATCTGGTCTCCCGCAGCCAGCGCGCCCAATATGCCGACCACGTCGCCGCCTGGGCGTGGCCGGTCGTTCCCAACGGCATCGACCTGCACCGCTTCCGCCCCGGCGGGCGGCGCGCCGACTTCGCCCTGTGCATCGGCCGCGTCTGCCCGGAAAAGGGCTTTCATCACGCCGTTGCCGCCACGCGCGCGGCCGGCCTGCCGCTGGTCATCGCCGGCAAGGTGTACCGCTTCGACAGCCACGTCCGCTACTTCGACGCCGCCATCCGGCCGCACCTGGGACGGGGCGTGACCTTCATCGACAGCCCCACGGCGGCGCTCAAGCGCGAACTGCTGCGCCGGGCGCGCTGCGTGCTCATTCCGTCGGAGGTGGAGGAGACCAGCTCCCTGGTGGCGATGGAGGCGGCGGCCTGCGGCACGCCGGTGATCTGCTTCCGGCGCGGCGCCCTGCCGGAGGTGGTGGTGGACGGCAAGACGGGCTTCGTGGCGGAAGACGGCATCGCCATGGCGAACGCCCTGGCCCGGCTGGGCGAGATCGACGGCAACGCCTGCCGCCGCCATGCCCAACAGCATTTCTCCAGCCAGCGCATGGCGATGGACTACCTGAGCCTGTATCGGGCGCTGGCCAACTGAGAGGGATCAGTGCAGCGGCACGACCCGGGCGCCGCCCAGCGCTGCGGCGGGCGCGATCCCGTTCTGGAAATCGGCGAAGGCCCGCGCCAGCATGTCGCCGGTGATCGGCCAGCCCCAGGTCTCGTAGAGGGTACGGCCGGCCACCGGGCGGCGGCTGAAATCGTAGGCGGGGGCGCGGCGATAGCGCTCCACGTTGGTGCGGAACATGCCCAGGGTGCTGCTTTGCGAGGCGTAGAGGGCCAGCAGTTCCTTTTTGTAGGCCATCTCGCTGAGGCTCAAGGGCCGCGGGATGCCGGGATCGCGGCCGAGGAAGGAGAGCTGCTGCATGCCGTGGTGGAAGTGGTAGAGGGCGTATTCCCAATGGGCGGCGCCGCTGCGGGCCGCCTGGCGGGCGGCCAGGAAGGCCGCCGCGTCATGGTCCGGATGGCCGCCCTCGTAGGCCGGCGACCAGATCACCTCCGGGCGGACGGCATCGACGATGGCGCCCAGCGCCCGCTCCAGCTGCGCCAGCTCGCGGAAGGCTTCCATGTCCGGCACGTCCAGGAAAAACAGCGCGGCCGGGTCCAGGCCGTAGTGCGCCGCCGCGGCCTGCGCCTCCTGGCGGCGCACGGCCCGGTACGCCTCGGGCGTCATCTCCGCCACCGTCTTGGCGAAGAAGCGGCTGTCGCGCGGCACGCCATCGGTAAGAAAGACCACGGCGGCCGGCCGCCGCTCGCGCAGATAGGCGCCGAGGCCCAAGGCCTCGTCGTCGGGATGAGGGGCGATCACCAGTTCACGTTTTCCAGTCGGCATAGGCGCTCCGTCGTATCCGTACTCGCTTGCAGCATAGCCGCCGTTCGCCTCCGCGCCCATCCGCCGGACGGCCAGGCGGCGGGTAAATAGGACGATGGTTCGTTAAACGGCCGCGCCAATCCTGCTATGGTGTCCGTTCACGCGTGATCCGGGTCATGACCAACACGGGAGGAACCCAGGCCCTATGAGCATTTCGCGAGAGGAGATCGGCAGCAGCTTCGGGATGTCGCAGGCGGCCATCCGCGAGCGCCTGCAGCAGCTCGGCCCCTGGTTTCACAACCTCAACCTCGGCGGCGTCTGGACCGCGCCCGAACACTTCCTGGGGGACTACCCCAACGTCAAGTGGCAGCGCTTCGCCGCGCAGATCCCCGCCGACCTGAGCGGCAAGAGCGTGCTCGACATCGGCTGCAACGGCGGCTTCTACTCCATCGAGATGAAGCGCCGCGGCGCCGAGCGGGTGCTCGCCATCGACACCGAGGACATGTACCTGCACCAGGCGCGCTTCGCGGCCGAGGTCCACGGCCTGGACATCGAGTTCCGCCGGATGAGCGTCTACGAGGTGGACCAGCTCGGCGAGCAGTTCGACTACGTGCTCTTCATGGGCGTGCTCTACCACCTGCGCCACCCCCTGCTGGCCCTGGACAAGATCGCCCCGGTGGTGCGCGAGCGCTTGGTCTTCCAGAGCATGCTGCGCGGTTCGGACCAGGCGACGCCGGTGCCGGAAGACCTGTCCTTCTGGGACACGGCGCCGTTCCAGAGCCCCGATTTCCCCTGCATGTACTTCATCGAAAAGCGCTACGCCGGCGACATCACCAACTGGTGGATTCCCAACCGCGCCGCCGCCGAGGCCATGCTGCGCAGCGCCGGCTTCGAGCTGCTGGAGCACCCGGAAGCCGAGGTATGGATCTGCCGCCCCGTGCCGGCCGAAATCGAAAAACACCAACGCGGCATCTGGTGGGAGGGCGAAGCGTGATCGAGGCCATCAAGTTCTGGAACGAACCCAACAACCTCTCGCACTGGGATTTCCAGATGGACCCCGAGTGGCGGGAATACGCGCGTATGACGCAACTGGCGGCGGAGGCGGTGCACGCTGAATGCCCGGCCCTGACCCGCGTGCTGGGCGGCATCTCGCCCATCGACGAGCGCTTCATCAATCGCCTGAAGGGCTATGGCCTGCTGGAGCACATGGACGTGGTGGCGGTGCATGGCTTTCCGCTGGACTGGAACCACTGGCAGATCAACGAGTGGCCGCAGAAGATCGCGGAGATCGAAGCGGTGGCCGGACTGCCCGTGTGGGTGACGGAGGTAGGGGTGTCCACCTTCGGCGCGGACGAGGTGCAGGTCTTCGGCCTGCAGCGCACCACGGAGCTGCTGCTCGGCCACGTGGAGCGGGTTTTCTGGTACAGTCTGCTGGACCTGCCGCCCGCCTGGGAAGCCACCACGCGCCACAAGGAAAGCGAGGGCAGCGCCTATTACCGCCATTTCTACATGGGCCTGATCCGCGCCGACGGCAGCCCCAAGCCCGCCATCGAGCACTTCAATCCGGCGCTCGGCCTGTGCCAATGGTTCCATTTCGAGGACCACCGCCTGGACTTCGCCGTGGACTGGCTGCGCCGCCTGGGCGTGAAGAAGCTGCGCACCGGCCTGAGCTGGGCCGACTGGCACCGGCCCAACGCCGTGGAGTGGTTCGACCGGCAGATGGACGCCCTGAGCGACTTCGACGTCACCGTCACCCTCTGCTTCACGCCGCCCTCGCGCGGCCGGCGCGAGTGCCACACCAGCCCGCCCCAGGTGCCGGAGGAGTTCGCCGAGTTCGCCGTGCAGATGGTGCGCCGTTACGTGCTGCAGGAAAACCAGGCGCTGCCGCGCCCCAGCCTGGCTCAGTCCGGCTAGCCGGGCCCCCTGCATGACCCGCTTCCTGCTGATCCGCCACGGCCTCACCGAGCACGTGGGCCACGTGCTGAGCGGTCGCCTGCCCGGCGTGCACCTCAACGATGCCGGCCGCCGCCAGGCCGAGGCCCTGGCCGAACGCTTGGCGGGCCTGCCCATCGCCGCCCTCTACAGCAGCCCGCTGGAGCGGGCCCGGGCAACGGCGGCCCCGCTCGCCCGCCGGCTTGGCCAGGAAGTGCGCATCGAGGACGGGCTCAACGAGATCGACATCGGCGCCTGGACCGGCCGCCGCTTCGCCGAGCTGCACGACGACCCGCTCTGGCAGCGCTTCAACCGCTTCCGCAGCGGCACCCGCGCCCCCGGCGGCGAGCTGATGGGCGAGGTGCAGGCGCGCATGGCGGCGACCCTGGAACGGCTGCATGCCAGGCATCCCGACGACTACGTGGCCGTGGTCAGCCACGCCGACCCGCTGCGCGCCGTCCTGCTCCACTACGCCGGCATGCCGCTCGACTTCTTCCTGCGCCTGGAAATCAGCCCCGCCTCCGTCAGCGTGCTCGACCTGCACGACCACGGCGCGGTCATTTTGCGCCTCAACGACAGCGGGGCACTGTCCTGAGCTTCGCCGGCATGTCCAGAGCCTGGTTCGCCAGCAATCCGGCGCTGCGGCGCGTCAGGCTGTGGAAGGCGCTGGGCTGGCTGCTGCTGGCCGCCATCGTCTACTTCTCCCTCACCGCCGACCCGCTGCTGCCGGACACCGAACTGCCGGTGGACAAGCTGGAGCACTTCGGCGCCTATCTGCTGCTGATGCTGCTCTTCACGCAACTGTACCCGCACCCGGGCGCGCAGCGGCTCCTGGGCGGCGCCTTCATCGGCCTGGGCGTGCTGCTCGAATTCCTGCAGGGCCTCACCGGCTATCGTCTCTTCGACTATGCCGACATGCTGGCCAACGGCCTCGGCGTGCTGACCGGCTGGCTGCTCGGCCGGAGCTGGCTGGCCGGGCTGCTGCCCGCCATCGAGCGGCGCCTGCCCGCGCGGGGCGCTTAGTCGCGGGCTGCCCGCAAGGGCCACTCCCCGATGCGCACGCGCCGCAGGAGATCCCCCAGAATCGCCAGGATCAGCACGCCGACCATCACCGTCTGCACCATTTCCCAGTCGGGCTTCAGGCTGCCCAGGGCCACCAGCAGGGTGGTGGCGGCGGCCGGCGGGTGCGAAGCCCGCAAGAGATAGCCCAGCAGCAGGGTCAGGGCCACTGCCAGCACCGCGGCCCAAAGCCGTGGCCTGGTCAGATCATGGCTGGACAGCACGGCGGGCGCCTGATCCGCGCCCAGGAGGAAAACCGCCGCCAGGCCGGCGCCCAGGCCGAGCAGATGCCCGACCACCGTGTTGTAGAAGCGCGCACTCCTGCTCTCCGGCGTTTCAGCCTGCAGGAAAGCGGTGGGGCCCAGGCTCGGGAAGATCCAGGGCTCATGGGCCAGCAGCCCGACCGTGCCCACCGCCAGCATGAGCAATCCAGCCACCAGCGGCGCCCAGACCGCATCGGGCACGGCGGCGGGCCAGTGTTGCCGCTTGGCGGTTCCAGTGCGCTGCTGGGTACTCATTCCGCCGCCTTGTCGCCGGACACGACCTGGGCGTGGTTCAGCGCCGCCACCAGGGCCACGCCGCCGAGAACATTGCCCAGCAGGGTGGGCAACATGAAGCGCAGATAATCCGCCCAGGCCGCCTGGCCGACGACGACCACGTAGAGGGCCTCCACCGAACCGGCGACGATGTGGGCCAAACCGCCCAGGCCGACCAGGAAGGTCAGCAGGGTGATGATGCTGACCCGCGCCGTCTCGGCGGCGGGCAGCAGCCAGACCATGAGCGCGATCAGCCAGCCGGCGAAGATGCCGCGCAGCAGCACCGTCCAGAAGTCGCCCGCCAGGCTCTCGCGGCCGATCTCCAGAAAGGCCTGCTGCACCGGCGGCGCGAACACGTCGCTGTGGCCGACCGCCACGGCAAAGAGCAGCGCGCCCAGCAGGTTGGTGGCCAGCACCACACTCCACAGCCGCAGCACGTTGAGCAGGACGCTGCCGCGCGGACGCGCCAATAACACCAGGATCGGCGTCAGGGTGTTCTCGGTGAAGAGCTGCTGGCGGCCGAGAATGACGATCAGAAAGCCGACGCTGTAGCCGAGCTTGACCACCAGCGGGCGCCAGAACGCATCCGGCAGGTGGGCCTGCAGCAGACCTTGCGCCACCAGGGAGAAACCCATGGACAGCCCCGCCGCCAGCCCCGACCAGGCCAGGGCCGATGAGGAGCGCGCCAGCTCGCTCTCCCCCTCCCGCCGGATCACCTCATGCACCACCAGCGGCCGCGGGGCGCTGCGCTCCTCGATCTCCGCCTGCTCCGCCGCCTCCAGGCCCGGATCGGGCTTGAAGGCGCCGTGCGCCTGGCCGTTAGGCCGCATCTCCTCGCGGGGCACGGCCGGTCAGGCGGCGACCACCAGGGCCTGGGGGGCGGCCTGGCGGATGCGGGTCAGCAGCCAGTCGAGTTGGCGCTTGCTCTGGGCGCCAATGCTCTCGCAGGCGGCCAGCAGCTCCTGATCCCGCAGCGCCCGGGCCGCCTGCGATAATACGCCGGCGGACAGCTGCACCTCTTGGGCCAGCAGATACAGGTCGTGCAGATCGCGCACCAGCGCCAGGTTGCCGCGGCGCACGCCGCGGAACAGGGCCTGATGCAGGCGCTCCGGCTCACCGGGCGCCTCGGTGGCGTAGCGCGTCACCAGCGGCGCCAGCACCTGGCCGGCATCCTGCGACCAGGCGGCCAGCAACCGGCAGGTCTGTTCGATGTCCGGCTCATCACCGTGCTGCCCGGCCACCGCCAGCAGGGCGTCGGCCAATTGCTGCTCGCTCGCGCGCAGCAGTTCCAGATAATGTCCCACGTGCATCGTCGCCTCCTGTCATCTCCTGGGCGCTTCCACCTTGCGGATGCGCACGGCCGCGTACTTGAAATGGGGCTGCTTGCTCACCGGGTCCCACTCGGTCAGGGTCAGCTCGTTGGCCGCGCGGGCGCGCTCGGGCTTGTCCCAGTAGCCGTAGTGGAAGGGAATGAAGACCAGGCCCGGCTCGATGTCGCCGATGCGGGCCGGCTCCACCACCCGGCCGCGGCGCGATTCCACCTCCACCCAGTCGCCGTTGCCGATGCCGTAGCGGGCGGCGTCCTCCGGCGAGAGCTGCACGTAGGCATCCGGCGCGGCCTCATAGAGGGAGGGCGCGCGCCCGGTCTTGGTGCGGGTATGGAAGTGATAGACCAAGCGCCCGGTGGTGAGCCACAGGGGATAGTCGTCGTCCGGCAGCTCATGGGGCGGCCGGTAATCGGCAGCCTTGATGAGCGCGCGGCCTTGGGGGTCGTGGGCGCGGTATTCCTCTTGCGGCACCGAAGCGCCGGTGTCGAAATCCTGGCCGTAGGTCTCGCAGTAATCGGCGGCGGTGTTGAACACGCCATCGGTGTAGAGGTGGGGCGTACCGTCGGGATAGCGCTCGTTGCAGGGCCACTGGATGCCGGAGCCCTCGCTCAGCTTGGCGTAGCTCATGCCGCTGTAGTCGCAGGGCCGGCCGCGGGTACAGGCCTTCCAGGCCTCGAAGGCACCCTCCGCGTCCTGCCACTGGATCAGCGGCGCGCCGTCCTTGTCGCGGAAATCCATGCGCTGCGCGTAGTCCAGGAAGATGTCCAGGTCCGCACGCGCCGCGCCGGGCGGCTCCACCGCCTTGCGAGAGATGTGCACGGTCCGGCTCACGTTGGTGAAAGTGCCGGTCTTCTCGCCCCAGATGGCGGCGGGCAGGACCACATCGGCAAACTCGGTGGTCTCGGTGAGGAAAGCGTCCTGCACCACCACGAAGAGATCGTCGCGGCCCAGTATCCGACGGATGCGCGGCAGGTCCGGCATGGACACGGCGGGATTGGTGGCGCTGATCCACAGGAGCTTGATAGAACCCTGCTCCGCGTAGCGGAAGATCTGCATGGCGTGGGTGGGCGGGCTCCAGTGGGGAATGCGGTCGATATCCACGTTCCACAGGCGCGCCAACTGGGCAATGTGCTCATGGTTGCCCCAGTTGCGAAAGCCGGGCATGTCGCCGTCGGCGCCGCACTCGCGGGTGTTCTGGGCGGTGGGCTGGCCGTTCATCTGCAGGATGCCGCAGCCCGGCTTGCCGATCAGGCCGCGGATGATGTGCAGGTTGTTGACCTGCACCGCCGCCGCGGTGGCCTGCATGGACTGATAGACACCCTGCAGCACGCTGGACACCAGACTGCGCGCCCCGCCGAGAATGTGCGCCGCCTCGCGCAGTTGCGCGGCGGGCACGCCGGCCAGCGCCTCCACGCGCTCGGGCGACCACTGGCTCACCACCTGCCGCAGATTGTCGAAGCCGATAGTGTGGGCCTCGATGAAAGCACGGTCGATCTGCCCGGCTTCGATGATGAGATGCAGCAGGCCGTTCATTACCGGCACGTTGGTGCCCACGCGCGGCGCCAGGTGGATGTCGGCCTCCGCCGCGGTGAAGGTACGGCGCGGGTCGATGACCACCAGCTTGGGCGGGTTGGGACCGCGGCGGCGGTCGAGGATGCGCATCCACAGCACCGTCTGCTGGGAAGCGATGTTGTGGCCCACGTGCAGGATGGCCTCGGTGGTGTCGAGATCGTCGTAGCTGCCCGGCTGGCCGTCGCTGCCGAAGCTTTCCTTGAGGGCGGCGGCGGCCGTGGCGGTGCACAGGCGGGTATTGCCGTCCATGTGCGGCGTGCCCAGGCCCGCCTTGCCGATGACGGCCAAGGTGTAATACTCCTCGATGAAGAGCTGACCGCTGGTGTAGAAGCCGATCGCCCCGCTGCTGTGCTCGCGGATGATCTCTTGGGAGCGCCGCACGATCAGGTCCATGGCCTCGTCCCAGCTGGCGCGCTCGAGCCGGCCGT
This sequence comes from Thermithiobacillus tepidarius DSM 3134, assembly GCF_000423825.1. NCBI lineage: Bacteria > Pseudomonadati > Pseudomonadota > Acidithiobacillia > Acidithiobacillales > Thermithiobacillaceae > Thermithiobacillus > Thermithiobacillus tepidarius. Next base: position 142,576 of record NZ_AUIS01000005.1, on the reverse strand, counting down.
TGCGGCGGATGAGCGGATGGGTCAGGCGGTCGGGGCTGTTGTTCGCCTCCCAGCTGTGCAGTCCCTTGGGGCCGAGGCGCCCGCGGTTGACGATGTCCACCGCCCGGCCGCGCACCCCGACGATGCGCCCATCGCGCACGCCGATGTCCAGCGCGCAGCCGTTGGAACACAGCACGCAAGCCGATTGCACCCAGCGTTCCGGCGCCGCCAGCGTGCGTTCGTCCACCCGTACCGGCCAGTCCCCGACATAGGGGGTACGCTCGCCCCAGATGTCGCTGATGCTGTCCCTGGTCTCCTGCATCATCTCCTCCTTCGCCCGGCTTTGGCAGAAAGGCGGAAACCGGACCGACGCCGATAAATAAGCGTTTCTGAGGGGAAATCAGCAGAGAAGTTCCTGCAAGCGGGGAGACCTGCGGCTTTGGTCCGTCAGGCTTTGGTCCGCCCGCTCAGCCCTCCAACCGGAAAGCGCGGGCCAGATGCCGCAGGAGAATTTGCCCCGCCTCCTCGGCGCTGCGGCCGAAGGCGATGATGCCGTCCTCGTGGCCGGCCATGGCGAAGATGCTCCGCTCGCGCGCAGGGCCGTCGCGCAACAGCCGCCGCACCGCCTCGGCCATGGCCGGCGTGCCGTAGGCCACGTCGGCGGGGGTAGCGGGCAGGCCGAGGGCGCGGGCGTGGCGCCAGATCTCGGGCGAGTGCACGTGCATCACGTACTGCACGGCTTCATCGAGGGCGTAGAGCACGCCGTGGGTCATGGCCTCGGAGGACGGGTGGACCGGCCCCTCGGCGACGATGCGGTTGCCTTCGGGATGGCACGCCAGCACGGTGGCGTAGTGGCCGGCATCCAGCACGGGCAGGTGCCCCGTCTGCGTGCCGCTGATGAGAAAGCGCGGCTGGGCGCCGGCGTGCGCCGCGGGCAGACGGCGGCTGACGTTGCCATAGCCGACGCCGCCGTAGCGCTGTGGGTCGCGGCCGACGAGGCCGGTGAGATGGAGGATGCGGCGCCAGGCGCTGAGCTCGCGCACCCAGTCCGGCGCCACGGGCGGCGCCGGCGTGAAGCGCAGCTCGAACTTGACGACGCCCTCCTGCTCACCCGGCATGGCCCGGGGCCCGGTGCAGACGGAGAAACGGATCGCTTCGCATCGCCTCATCTTACGCGGCGCCGGTGCCAAGCGGAAGCGCGCCGCTGGCAAAACGGCGGCGCTGTACTAATATTCAGCACGATCGCCGTCACAAAAAAGAACCCCTTGCGGGACAGCACCACAAAGGAAAGCCCATGAACGCCGCCGCCTACTTCCTGCTCGCCGTCGCCGTGGCCCTGGCCATCTACGTGATCGTCACCTACAACAGCCTGGTCGCCATCAAGCACAACGTGCGCAAGGCCTGGTCCAACATCGACGTCCTGCTCAAGCAGCGCCACGACGAGCTGCCCAAGCTGGTGGAGGTCTGCCGCCAGTACATGAAATTCGAGCAGGACACCCTGGAGCGCGTGATCCAGGCGCGCGCCCGGGTGGCCAGCGCGCGCCAGGCCGAGGACGTTGCCGCCCTGGGCCTGGCGGAAACAGCGCTGCGCCAAGGGCTCGGACAGATCTTCGCGCTGGCCGAGGCCTATCCCGAACTGCAGGCCAACGAAAACTTCCGCCACCTGCGCGAGCGCATCACCGGGCTGGAAAACGCCATCGCCGACCGCCGCGAGTTCTACAACGAAAGCGTCAACATCAACAACGTGCGCATCGAGCAGTTCCCGGACAGCCTCATCGCCGGCTGGTTCTCCTTCCCCGCCTTCCGGCTGCTGGATTTCCAGGCGGACGAGAAAAAGGACCCGGACCTGAAGGCGCTCTTCGGCTGAGCGGCGCGCCGCCCCGGCAGCTCCGGTGCCCGCGCCGCGCCTCCCCGCCGCCCTGCTCGCCCGCACCGGCGCCCAGGGCGCGCTGCTCCTGCTGGCCCTCTGGACCGACGCGCCCCGCGTCCGGGCCGCGGCCCTGGGGGGCGTGGCCCTGGGGGGCGTGGCCGCCCTCGCCCTGCTCGCCTGGCTGGGCGCCATCCGGCGCCGGCGCGCCATCCTCGACACCCCCACCGCCCGCGTCGCCTCCGCGCCCCAGGGCTACGTGGAGCTGACCGGCCGCTGCGTGCTGCCGTCCGGCTTCCCGCCGCTCGGCCTGCGCGCGCAGGAACTGGCCCTCGGCGTCGGCCACGCCTGGTTCCGCTACCGCATCGAGGAACGCGACGCCCAGGGCAAGTGGCGCCTGGTGAGCGAAGGCCGCAGCGACCAGAGCTTCATCCTGCAGGACGATAGCGGCCAATGCCTCGTCGACCCGAGCGGCGCGGAAGTGGTCACCCGCCACCAGCGCACCTGGTACGAGGACGGGCGGCGCTGCACTGAATGGTACCTGGCCCCCCTCGACCCGCTCTACGCCATCGGCCACTTCACCTCGATCAGCGGCAGCACCGCCGCCCTCGATTCCGAGCTCGACCTGCGCCTGCTGCTGGAAGACTGGAAGCGCGACCAGCCGCGCCTGCTTCAGCGCTTCGACGCCGACGGCAGCGGCCACATCGACCAGGACGAGTGGGAAGCGGCCCGCGCGGCGGCCCGGACGGAGGTCGAGCGCCAGCACGCCCAATTCCGGCGCCAGGACGGCATCCACACCCTGCGCGCCCCGACCGACGGCCGCCCCTACCTCATCGCCAACCTCCCGCCCCGCCAGCTCGCCGGCCGCTATACCCGCTGGGCCTGGGTGCACCTGCTGGTGTTCCTGGCGGCGGGCACGGGGGCCTTGATGTGGCTGGCGGCTGCTTGAGGCGCCCTCGCGCGGCGGACCGCACCGATGCGGTACGCTTTTCATCCTTACTTTTCTGGAGGCTGCATGCGACTCTTCCTGCTCATGGCCGCGCTGCTGCTGGCCGCGCAAACATCCTGGGCGCAACTGCAGGATGAAAACCTCATCCAGGACCTGCCGCCGGGCTACAAAATCGATTTCCAGGCCCGCAAGGGCAACATGCTCCTCACCGAAATGGTGCCCCGAGGCGAGTCCGTGCACGACTGGTCGGAAATGCTCACCACCCAGATCTTCCTGTCCCTGAAAAGCGCCACGCCCCAAGGCTTCCGCGACCGCATGCAAACGCTGTGGACCGGCTCCTGTCCAGGCGCCACCTTCGCCAGCGTCGCCGAGGGGCGCGAGAACGGCTACCCGTTCGCCGTCTGGATCCAGCACTGCCCGCTCAACCGGAGCACGGGCAAGCCCGAAAACACCTGGTTCAAGGCCATCCAGGGCAACGACAGCTTCTACCTCGTGCAGAAAGCCTTCAAATTCGAGCCGTCCAAAGCGCAGGTCGTGCAGTGGACCCGTTATCTCCGCTCCGTGCAGGTCTGCGACACCCGGCTGGCGGACCGGCCCTGTCCCAAGCTCGGCAAGGCCAGCCATTGAGCCTGGCCGCATCCTCCCTCCATCGCCGGCGCCGAGCCAGGATCAGCCCAAGTCCGTCCGGCCCGGCTATACTCGGATGACGCGGCACGGCCTGCGTCCACGGCGACAATAACAACACGGAGGAGGATCGATGAACGCCACCGCGATCGCGCTGCTTGGCTACATTGCTTGGACCTTGCTGCTCCTGGGAGGGATCGCCGTGCTGCGCGTGTCGGTCTCGGTCCTGCAGAACAAGCCGGCCAACAGCTTCCGTCCCGACGGCTCGGACGTCTCGCCGTTCTCGGGCCGGCTGTGCCGGGCCCACGCCAACGTCTACGAGAGCTTTCCCTTCATCGGCGGCCTGCTCCTGCTCGCCCTCGCCACCGACACCACCGGCATCACCGACCCCCTGGCGCTCGTGCTGCTGGCCAGCCGCATCGCCCAGTCCACGGTCCACCTGCTGTCCACCAGCGCCGCCGCGGTGTTGATCCGCTTCGGCTTTTTCCTGATCCAGTACGCCATCGCCGCCTATTGGACCGTCCGTTTCCTGGCGCACTTTCTCGCCTGACGCGCAGCATCGCCCTCAAGCCACACGTTTTACAGGACAGCCGCCATGCCGCAACCCAGCCCCCTGGCCCAGCCCGGCCCCTGGAACACCATCGCCGCCGGCTACGTGGCCGATCTGCTGCCGATCTTTGCCCTTTACGCCCGCGATGCCATCGCGCTCGGCCGGCTGCCCGCCCGGGCCCACGTGCTCGACGTGGCCGCCGGTCCGGGCACGCTGTCGCTGCAGGTGGCCGCGGCGGCGGAGCGCGTGGTCGCCGTGGACTTCGCCGAAGCCATGGTGGCGCAACTGCGCCGCCGCGCCGCCGAAGCGGGGATCGGCAATGTCGACATCCACCAGGCCGACGCCCAGTCCCTGCCCTTTGCCGAGGCCAGCTTCGACGCCGCCTTCTCCATGTTCGGCCTGATGTTCTTCCCGGACCGGGCGGCGGGCTTCCGCGAACTCGCGCGCGTGCTGCGTCCCGGCCGCCGCGCCGTGGTATCCAGCTGGGCGCCCCTCGATCAGGTCCCGCTCATGGCCGCCCTCTTCGACACCCTGCGCGCCTGCCTGCCCGGCCTGCCGTTCGCATCAGGGAAAGGGCCGCTGGCCGATGTCGAGGAATTCCGGCTGGAAATGACGGACGCGGGCTTTCACGAAGTCGAGATCCACACCACCGCGCACCGCAACGCCTACCCCTCCATACACGCCTTCTGGGAGTCCAACGTACGCAGCTCCGCCCCGGTGGCGCTCCTGAAGCAGAAGCTCCCTCCCGCTGAGTGGGAAGCGCTCTCCAAGGAGCTCGTGGCGAGGCTCGAAAGCGAATTCGGCGCAGGCCCGGTGGAGATCCACTGGCCTGCCCGCTTGGGGGTGGGGGTAAGGTAGGGGTGTTTTTGTTTAGGTTCCTTGGCCGCCGGGCTGGATTGGCTCAGTCCGTCAACAGGATCAGTTGTCAGATTCCTGCACCATCGCCAGCCGGGTCGCAACTTTTTGACGGTCGAGCCACGCAGGAAATGTAGCCGAAGGGTGTAGGAATGTTAGACCTGACCCTGTTTCGCGCTTCCTTAGCCTTGTGCTGTCCCTTGCTTTTTAGGTAGCTCTGGGTTCATAAAGTCCCAAGGTGCAGCACTACCCACATGGAAATCTAACTTTGGAACATAATTCGATGAGTCATTTAAAGTTCCAGCCTTTATACCCAGCATTCCTGGCATATTGCTGAATCGAGCAAACAATTGAGAGCCACAATTCGGGCAAAAACCTCTTTTGTGCATATTTCCGCTGTCTGCCTGAGACTCGAAGTATTTTACTTCACCTGAAACAACAACATCTTTTTCAGGAAAAATCATCGCTGGAATGAATGCACTGCCTGATGACCTTTGACAGTCTTTGCAATGACAATTTCCAGCAAACACTGGCTCAATATCAACTGAATAGCTTATCTCCCCACAAAGACACTGCCCAGAATACTTTGCATTCACAAAAGACTCCTATCTGATAAAGGGTGCACAACGCCAAGCTCAGCGGCAGAGGGCTGCGGAGCGGTCCAATGTCGGCTGAAGTGCAGTGTTATGCTTTATCCAAAAAGAGCATGCTTGATCCTCTCTGCAATGCTGAGCTGACGTTCATCTTCTACAACCATTTTGGGGGTAGCAGCCTTCAGGCGTGTAACGGAGACCCCATGAACTAGCGGAGGCAGACCATTCAACCAGAAGAAGAATCTTCCGATTACCGTTCTATGCACTCCCGAGCTTATGAAGTATTCCCCAGAGAGCTCATAAAATGACCAATGGTCCTTTTCGTCTTTGCCTAGGTAGCAGTCCGGATTTCGATGAAGGTCTTTTGCATTGTCGACGGCCCGCTTCAGAGATTGAAACGCAACTTTCGGATCGTTCCTATCACCCTCTACGGAACCCAGCACTGGCTTTAGTTGGCCCCAAGTCATCCCGGCGTAGTCAGGGTGATAACAGCCTCGAACTTTAGACAAATCAACAGAGCCCAAAAAGGTCTCAACAATTTGAAAACATCGCTCGTCGAACGCCTCCAAAAGATCATCCGCAAATGGCACATCCGCGAGATCTATATTTTCAATTCGTGTTTGGTACGGCATTTCCCCATCCTGGAGCATAACGTTAGAGTTAAGTGGCTGGCCGAAGGCAGTCCCGTTGAACGACTAGCTAGAATCTTCTCAATCAAAGATGAACGAGAATTCTGTATGGCATCCATTTCGTAGCTTTTGAAGCAACTGCTCAGGTTGAAGCCCTTCATTGTGAGTCGCAAGGTCAAGGTAAAATTCTGCTCTTCATGCTTTGCGTAAACGATCCAATCGCCAGTTAAGCCACGGCTGGCCCGATCTTCAAATCCTTCAACTACGAGTCGATGTGTCAGTACGTTTGGCCATAGATCCGGGTCTTCTCCATACTCGTTTGCAACGTCCTCAATCATTACTGAAAGATCCTTGTTGCCGCTTTCAAGATTCCAACGAACGCTCACATTCTTGATGAGGTGCCTTGCTGAGAAGAAATGCTTGTGCCAAAAGCCTTGAAGTGGTGGCTTCCGAAATTGTGCCTCTTTCTTTATTCGGGATGACGACTTGATGCCCTCCAGATAGTCGAGCTCATCTAAGACGGAGAAGACATCAATGTTTTCAGCGGAGGCATTGGCCAGACGAATCGCCAGGGCGATACTGACGCGCTCCTGGTAAGGCCTGTTCCGTAAGACGGCACTTTTAAAGGCGGATAACTCTGCCTTGCCAAAGCTTACTTTTACGAAGCCATTCTGTGTCATGAAGTTCTAACGTGGAAGCGAGTGGCCTGTGCAGCTTTTCGCACAGGCCACTCGACTGTAAGGTTATATCTCATTTTGCAGCGAAGAAAATTCCGGTCTTGGGCCAAGCTTGAACTCCTGGCGGGCACAATTGGAAATAACGTTTTCTATTTGAAGCATGAGGTCCACAAACTCTTGGTAGTCAAGCTTGCCGTCCGACGAAAGAATATGCAAAAACTGTTTCTTGGAAATGGTGCCCGTCGGGCGGAAGCCTATTAGCCAGTTGGAGAGGTTCAGGAATTCAGTAGACACCTCACCAATGTCGTCGTGGTAGTCATCACCGCAGTAGTAGTGCAACGACGTTAGCCAAGCATTTGCCTCAGAAATGTCGTCGTACCAACTAAGCGGTGCATCTTCGGGAAGTTTGACTGTCTTGGTGTTCTTGACGTAGGCACCAATAGCACGCACTCGAATTAGATATTTGACAGCGTTGTGATAGCACGTCTGCCTTTGATCTCTCAACCAGCGATCATTTTCTTGTTCTCGCTCTCGCTCGTACTTCTGTTCTTCTCGCTTCTGTGTGAAGCGATGCGTTAAGAAGACTGTTGAGAGCGCACCAGCGGCACCAAGGACTGCACCGACAAGGCCAACGGTAGCGGTATCCACTTTGTGAAACCTAACGCACCAGCTCAGCCGACGGCGGAAGCGGGCAAAGCCCTCTGTAGCCGGTCGGCTGGAGCGCAGGGTTGGGCGTCATTTCACCGGATACCGGAATATTCATCGGTAATAGCCCGAACAAAAGTCTTCATGGCCTTAGGCGATGTCAAGTGATGCACTCGCTTGTGAGTGGTCTGCTCTGCAACCAACTGCCGGTATTTGGGTGTCAATTTTTCATGACAGAGCCGAAGTACGCGATAGCTGTTCAATGTGCCGCGCCATATCGGACTATTCTCAGGCCACCCCTCGGGCGTGACGACAAGACCCTTTACAAGACGCTTTGTCACCCAGACGTAATGCGTGAATAGAGGTAGGTCGACGTAGATCAACGTGTCAGCAGCCGAGAAACGTTCCCAGGCGGATGGCACGCAGCCGAACCCGTCAATGATCCACCTGTCTCCGCGTATGAGTTCGGAATGAATCCGAAGGTACTCGTTGTGAGGCACCTCACCGCCACCAGGCTTGTATTTGATGGTGTCGAGTGAGTGCAGCGGCAAGCGGGTAATGCTGGCCAGTTGCCGAGCTAGCGTTGATTTGCCGCCGCCAGCATTGCCAAAAACTGCAACTCGCCTCATCTCAGGCATTTTGCTCACTGATCTGCTCTCCATGCCGCCCAACATGTGAGTTCAGCAGCGGCAAAAGCGAAGCTTTTGGCAGTCCACTGGAATGATGGGTTGGGCAGCGAATTTCAGAAACCATGCTCGCGCTCTACGCGACAGACGCGAACACGAAAAGCGCTATACCAATCTTCGGTCAGTGGGGTCAGGTCTAACATTCCTACACCGCGGCCAGCCGGGTCCCCACTTTCTGTAGAGATCGGTCCAGTAGGTACAACAGAAAGATGTAAAATGTGAGACCTGACCCCATTTCATGCATTTCGCACGAAGCGCCGACGTAGCGAGTCCCTCTCGAAGCGATTGTTAGGGCTCCCCAAGCTTTGCCTTGACGCTAGCTTCCGTGTCACGTTTAGATTTCCCCCAGGGTGTCTCATTCTCAAAATAGCGCAACAATTGCTCAGCCTTTTCCGGGTGGGTGGTAATTACTTTTAGTTTCGGATCGATTGGTTGCCTCAGAGGTACGCGACGCTCGAAAAGACCTGATAACAGCTTGTTTTGCGACTCAATAGTAAGATCATGAACATAACTGCCGATGTCATCCATCGCTTCCTTGTACCTCCCCACCAATATTTTTAACTGTTCATACTCATCCTTGGATATCGGACCGGGCACTAGAGGTCTCGGCATGTTCGGTGGCGCGTTTTCCGGCGGGTCCATGGGCAGCACCCGAAGGAGTGCGGTAAACAATGGGACAAACGCTTCCCGAGCATCATGATTCGCGGCGTTCAATGCTACCTGAAAGACCTCAATACCAGGAAAAGCTATGGACCAAGCCTCAAATTCCTGGATGAGTTCAATAAGCGCATTGTTTGCTTCTGTATGTAGCCGTGAAAATTCCGGCGCACGCTCCTTAATAGGGGCCGGTTGCAACCCCTGTGCAATTTGCCTTTGATAATTCTCGACGTTGAACGGAATCATGTACGCGTACATGGCCGCGTGGACATTTGCGTTCGATAACTTTCTTACCTTTTTGGTAAGAATTTCATGCAACCGAAGCTTCAGTTCTTCTCTGGCGTTATCTCGCTGGAGCATGAGTGAACTCTTATGTTGGCGACCAAGCTGCCAGACTACAGTTACGGCGGCAGCAACGATTCCAACAACCGTCAAAGCATGGCCGATCAGATCAACTGCGTTTTGTTCGAACCACGTTGCCATTATGTCCTTAAGCCCTAACGTTCAAATTCACCCGACCACGGAAGCGGGCTAAGCCCTCTGTAGTGGGTCGGGTGGAATGCAGTGTTAGGCATCGTTTTTCTGAAGCCAAGCGATGACATTGGCGGCATTTTCGTTTGGCGGAAAAACTGGATAGAACACTTTGCGTATCGAACCGTTTTTAATAATGAGGGTGAGCCTTTTGATGAGGCGTAAGGAGTTGTATTTGAACGTAGGCAGCCTCAATGCGGTTGCCAACTCAAAGCTGCTGTCGCTCAATAACTCAAAAGGCAAATGGAGGCGCTGAACAGCTTCTTTCTGGTCTTCCGATGATTGCGAGCTGACGCCGTATACCTTGGCCCCTATATTGAGAAGGTCAGAATGATGGTCACGAAACGAACAGGATTGTGGCGTACACCCTCTTGCGCCAGGGATCTCGTTCCAACCAACCATCGGAGGTGCATCCGGCCTCCCGGTCATGGGGTAAAAATAAACGACGGATATTCCATCCTCAAGCCCAAGGTTTATCTTGGCGCCTGAAGTACTTGCCAGAGCGATGGTAGGCATATTCATCCCTTCCAGATGGGCGCATGCACCATCATCTTCAGGGACCGGCAAATCATCTGGCAGAACAAGTAGATTCCGTGTGTTCATTTGTTTCCTTTGTGTTCAGCCTAACGTTTCGCTTGAGGGGCGCGGAGGCAGCAAGCGAAGCTTGCTGGCGGAGCGTCCCTCTCGAAGCGATTGTTAGGGCTGATTGCCACCACGGCTAGCTAGCCCCATCCAGAAGAGGCTTCAATCGCTCGGAATATTTGAAGCAAGGACCATTATTTCCGTCGTACTCAATGTTGGTTACGATTTCGTTGTCAGTGGCTATTTTGACTTTGCAACCAAGAGGGGTGGGATCGTAAGCGTAAGTTGTTGATGTAGCCTTGAATGGTTTATTCCCCGCTGTGCCGTCGGTCGTGGTCGTAACGGCGGTCGGAAATGGGTTGGTTCCGGTGGTACTCCAAACATACACTTTTTTCCCTGCGACCACGTACTCCTGGTCTGGAATGCCAAGATAATTAATTGCGACTTTGATATTTTGGCCCTTCAGTTTTGGTAAGGCGCGGTCAAAAGTATCGAAACTCGTAGCACATGCGGTTAGCAGCAAGCCGAGCAATAGAACTGGGGTGTATTTCATTGTGCAATCTCCGAACACGAAATGGATGGTGGGTTTGTCTCTGTGTGGTGTATCCAGTTCAGCACAGCCTCGGTAAACAGATTGACTGACATTGATAATTCCCACGTGGAGTTGCTGCGAAGATCTTGCGAAAAGATGTCGTTGGATGTCGTATCTCCGGTTCCATATACCTTGAAACTGAATCGGCGTGAACAATCTTGTCGCAAACATCCTTGATAGAGAAATTAACGGTTTCTTCTTGGTTATTTGCGTACTTGAAAAGAAACCCGCAGTAGGAAACAAATGGGATTGTGGTGCGGTGGTCGAGACCCTGATAGAACTTCGTGCGCAGTGAAATGGCAAGATTGAGAAGCAGAGACGTCATAAGCTCCTCGTAAATTTCTTTGGTTTTTTCGACTCCCTCCAAATGCGTACTGTCAACAAATAAGTGATACGCAGCCACATCAAGCGCATGACATTCGATCGCTATTGAACGAAGTAAATCGAATGTCACCTTGTGGTTTCCGAGGAGTTCCATAGTAGCCCTAACTTTCTATTAGCCACCCTAACAGGTGCATTATTTTACACCAACATAGCGTGTAACACCCATACGCATTAACCCCACCGGCACATATCGCCAGATCGCCTTTGTTACACACCCTAATGAAAAAGCGGATCAGACCACCAAAGTTGCCGTCACGCCAACCGGCCATCCCAAACCAAAGCGGCTGGATCAAGCCAAGGACCCCATCCATGCAGGCATTATAGCCCATGCACGGAGCAGGCGTGTCGGGCTGGATTGTGGGGGCTGTATCCTGTTTCATGGCAAGCGCCGCCTCTGGAACGAGGGGCGGCGGGATGGCGAGTGCAAGTCAAGGCGAGGCTGGGCGGCGCGGCTTTTCGCGCGGTGCTGAAGCAGTCGCTGTCCTGGCTGGACCACCTGCTGTGCGCGAGGCGGCCGGCAAGCTTGGTGGCTGGGCGAGGCAGGAAGGCTGTTGAGACAAGATTGGGCTGAGATTGCGAAATCCAACGGGGGCAAGCTCAGGCGCGCGCCGCCCGCTCTGCCTGCTCCCCTCGATCAGGCGCCGGCTCAGCCCAGCCTGCGCCCCAGCACCCCCGCCCTCTTGCCCTCCCGCTTCCCCATCAGCAGCGCCTCCACCTGTGCCGCCCGGTGGGCGTAGGTGTGTTCGGCGAGGACGCGGCGCAGGGCGGCTTGGCCGATGGCGCGGGCGCGCTCGGAGGTGAGGGCGCGGAGGTGTTCGGCGACTGCGTCGCCGTCGCGGGCCACGAGGATCTCGCGGTCGGGCTCCAGGAAGCATTCGATGCCTTCCCAGTGGTCGGTGATGAGGCACGCGCCGGCGCCGGCGGCTTCGAAGACGCGGGTGGCCGGCGAGAAGCCGTAGCGGGCCATGCTTTCGCGGCTGATGTTGAGCACGGCGCGCGGGGTGCAGTTGAGGGCGTTGTGGTCGGCGGTGTAGACGTGGCCGAGATAGCGGACGTTGGGCGGCAGGGGCTTGTCGCCCCAGCCGTTGCCGCCCAGGAGAAAGCGCTTGTCCGGCAGCGCGGCGGCGGCCTTGAGGAAGAACTCCTCCACCCGCGCCTCGCGGTCGGGCAGGCGGTTGCCGAGGAAGGCGAGGTCGCCGTCGAAGCGCGGGTCCGGCGGCACCGGGTGGTGGGTGGCCGGGTCGAGGGCGTTGTAGACGGGCACGCACTGGCGCGCGTCGAGGGCGGTGTAGGCGTTGACCACCGGGTCGCCGCCGCCGTAGGTGAGGATGAGGTCGTAGCGCGGGATGAGGGCGCGGAAGGGGTCGGCGGGATCGTGCTGCACGCGGTCGAGGGTGGCGGGCGCGTCCACGTCCCAGAAGGCGACCAGGGTGGCCGGTCCCTGCATGTCCAGCACGGCGGCCTCCAGCAGCGCGTCGAAGACGCCGACGCCGCTGGCCTTGACGACGAGGTCCGCGCCGCGCGCGTCCGCCAGGGCCCGGCGCACGCCGTCCTCGCCCTCGCCGGGATAGACCACCACCCGCGCCCAGCCGGGGTCGGGGATGTCGCGGTGCTGCTGGCGGCCGTAGGCGTCGGGCTCGTAGAAGGTGACGCGGTGGCCGCGCTCGTGCAGGGCGCGGATGATGCCGCGGTAGTAGGTGGCCGCGCCGTTCCAGTAGGCGGAGACGAGGCTGGAGCCGAAGAAGGCGATGCGCAGGCCGGCGCTCATGCCAGCGCCGCCTGCCGCGCCGGCAGGCCCTCCAGCTCGGCGTGGATGTCCAGCAGCTCGTCCACCCGGTGGGCGCAGGTGTGGCGCGCCAGGATGGTCTGGCGGCCGCGCTCGGCCAGGGCGCGGGCGGCGTCGGCATCGGCCAGCAGCATGCGCAGGTGGGCCTGCATCTCGGCGCCATTGCGGGCCACGAGGTAGTCCGCGCCGGGGGTGAAGAGGCCTTCGGCGTCCTCCCAGGGGGCGGAGACCAGCGGGATGCCGCAGGCCAGGGCCTCGAAGGGGCGGATGGTGGGAATGCCTGGCAGCGCCCGCGCGTAGGGCCGGCGCGGCACGTGCACGGTGACGCGGTAGCGGGCGAAGGCGGCCGGCGCGGCGTGGTTGGGCAGCCAGCCGCCGTAGTCGATGCCGGCCTCGCGCAGCGCGGCGAGCGCGTGCGCCGGATAGCGTACGCCGTGGATGCGCGCATCGAGGCCCAGGGCCTTGACCGGCCCCAGCAGGAATTCGTGCAGCTCGGCCGTGCGCTCCTCGTCGCCCCAGTTGCCGATCCAGACGAGATCGCCCGCCTTCTCCTCGCCGTCGAGCGGCCGGAACACCCGCACGTCGGCGGCCTCGTGCCAGGTCCAGGCGCGCGCCGCCCAGCCCTGGGCCAGATAGAGGTCGCGGATCACGCCGCCGAAGGCCAGCACGCCGTCGTAATGGCGCAAGTCGTAGGCGGCCATGGCGGCGGGGTCGGTCGCGGCGCGGTGGTGGGTGTCGTGGAAGAGCAGGCGGTAGCCGCCCGTGCGGGCGCGGTGCGCGCCGATGCGCCGCACCAGTTCATGCGTGTTCCACTCGTGCACCAGCACCAGGCCGGCGCCGTCCAGGGCCGCGTCGAGATCGAGGCTGCGCTCGTCGTAGAGCCGGCTGCGCAGCCCCGGATAGGCGGCGTGGAAGCCGTCCAGCGCGCTCTCGCCGTGTTCGGCCAGCAGGTTGGCGCGGCTCCAGCCGTCGGCGGGCTCGTAGACGTGCACCTCGTGGCCGCGGCGCAGGAGCTCGCTCGCCACGCCGCGCAGGAAGTGGGCATTGCCGTGGTTCCAGTCGGACACCAGGGAATGGTAGAACAGGACGATACGCAAGCGCTGGCCTCCCTTTGCTCTAGGTTTTGTCGTTCAATGCATGGGCCCCGGCGCGCAGCCGCTCAGGCCGGCGGCCGGGAGTCGTTCCATGGCGCCCAGCAGCGCGGCGCGCTCGCTCAGCAGCTCGCCGTAGGCGTCCAGGTAGGCCGCCGCCATGCGCTCGCGGCCGAAGCCCAGGGCGCGGGCGCGGGCCGCGGCGGCCAAGCGGGCCCGCCGCCCTTCGTCGCGGCATAGCGCCGTCAGCGCCGCGCCCAGGGCGTCCGGGTCCTGGGGGTCCACGAAGCAGGCGGCGCCGTCCCACAGCTCGCGCAGGCTGGGAATGTCGCCCAGCACCAGGGCGCAGCCGGCCAGACCCGCCTCCAGCACCGACAGCCCGAAGGGCTCGTAGCGGGCCGGCAGGGCATAGATGGCGGCGCGGCCGAGCCAGCCGGCGAGCGCCGCCTGATCGAGGCGGCCCAGGGCGCGCACGGCGCCGGTCTCGCACTCGCCGCCGTCCGGGTGGCGGGTGTCGCCGGCCACCCACACGGGCCAGGGCAGTTGCGGCGCGACGCGGGCCAGGGCGCCGATGTTCTTGGCCTCGTCCCAGAGGCGGCCGGCGGCGAAGATGTAGCTTGCCTTGGGCTGCGGCGCGAACTCGGCCGCCGCCCGGCCGTTGGGCAGCACGCGGGCGGCGGGCAGCGGGCCGTAGTGCCATTCCAGGGCCGCCAGCATGGCGCGGGTGGGCGCCGCCACCCGGTCCGCCGCCCGCAGGCCGCGCGCCACCGCCTCGCGGTAGCGCTGCCAGGCCGGCGGGGCGTCCTCGCCGCGCACCGCCCGCCACCAGGACAGCACGCAGGAGTGGCCCACCACCAGGGTGGGCGCGTGCCAGGGCAGGGCGCCGTGGGCGTAGCCGTTCAGGTGCACCAGGTCGGGGCGAATCCGTTCTTCGAGCTCCATGAGCCAGGTGCCGGCGCGCGCCACGTCCGCCCAGGGCGCCTCCATCCATTCGAGGCGGAAATCACTCTCGTGCACCGTGAGATTGGGCAGGCGGCGCGCCGCCGCCCATTGCGCCGGACGCAGGGGCGCGCCCATGGTGGCGAGCGCCACTTCCACGCCGTGGGGCGCCAGGGCGCGCGCCAGCTCCAGGGCATAGACCCAGACCCCGCCGACGGTGTCGGCGGTCATCAGGATGCGCCGGGGGCGGGCGGCGGACGGCATCAGGGCGCCCGGCGCTCGGCCTCGCACAGCTCCAGCAGGGACAGGGGCAGAGGCTGCTCCGTCTGGATGTCGCTGAATTCGCTGAACTGGGCCAGATAGTCGGCGTGGGCCCGCTCCCAGGCCTGGTCGTCGGGCGCGCCCCAGCGCTTGCGGTAGTCGGGCGAGCCGGGATAGGCGAAGAGCGGCACCGGCTTGTTGGCCCAGACGCCGTGCGCCTGCAGGTGGGCGCGCCAGGCCTCCACGGCCTCCATGTCGTCCACCTTGGACTCCATCAGGGTGGCCTGGACGAAGGGCACCAGCCGCTTGGCGTGGATCAGGCGCTCGGCCAGCTCGGGGGTGGACAGCCGGCAGTTCTTGTCGAGCAGTTGCCGCCCCTCCTCGCTGATGCTCTCCACGCCCGCCTCGATGGACACGCAGCCGGCCCGGCCCAGGAGGTCGATCATGTCGGGCTTCCAGAGATCAATGCGGGTCTGCACGCCGAACTTCACCGGCCGTGCCGCCAGCGCCTCCAGAAGCTCCCGGTTGGGCAGGAAGATCTCGTCGATGAAGTAGATGTACTCGACGCCCTGGGCGATGAGGCCGTCCAGCTCCTCCAGCACCACCGCCAGCGGCCGGCGGCGGTACTGGTCGCGGAAGTTGTCCTTGGCGCAGAAGCTGCAGTGATAGGGACAGCCGCGCGAGGCCTCCATCTCGGCGCCCGGGCCCTGGGGCGCGCCGTCGAAGCGATGGTGGTGGTGGCCGTGGCGGCGCACCAGCGCATCCGGCCAGCGCAGGGCCGGCAGCAGGCTCATGTCGGTGGCGTGCGGGCCGCCCTGCACGCGCGGCCGGCCGTCCTGCCAGTAGCAGATGGATTGCAGGAAGGGCCAGGTGTCGCGCTCGGCCAGTTGCGGCAGGACGTCCTCGCACTCGCCCATGACCAGCACGTCCACGCCGAGCTTTTGCAGGACGATGCCCGGCGTGCTGGAGCCGTGCGGGCCGACGCCGATCAGGGTGCCGCCGACCGCGCGCAGATCGCGCACCGTTTCCTGGGGCACGCGCAGCTCGGGCTGGGCGCAGCGCCAGAAGAGATAGCTGGGCGCGGTGGTGACGACGGTGAAGTCGGGCGCGAAGTCCGCCACCCGGTCGCGGATGGCCTCGCGGCTCAGCTGCTCCAGGTGGCCGTCCACCAGCAGCACCTCGTGCCCTTCCGCCTCCAGCAACTGGCGGGCGTAGCCGTATTCCAGGGGCAGGTGCGGCTCGGGACAGCCGAAGTAGATGGAGCCGTCGAAGCGCCAGTGGGGGTTGACCAGAGCGTATTTCATCGCATTGCCTCCGCTGTTTTCGGGCGCCGGGGCGCCAGCCCGCGGCTGGCCAGCAGCCACTCGTAGAGCCGCCGCACGCCGGTGCGCACGTCCACGCGCGGCTGCCAGCCGGTGGCGGCCTGGAACTTGCGGGTGTCGGACACGTAGTAGCGCTGGTCGCCCACGCGCCAGGGGCCGAAGCGGTAGTCGGGCGTGCCGCCGTGCAGCTCGGCAATGAGCTCGATGAGCTCCAGCAGGCTCACGCTGTTGGCCGGCCCGCCGCCCATGTTGAAGGCCTGGCCGGACAGGGCGTCCATGCGCTCCATGGCCAGCAGCAGGGCGTCCACCAGGTCCTCCACGAAGAGCACGTCGCGCACCTGCATGCCGTCGCCGTAGAGGGTGATGGGCTGATCCTCGATGGCGCGGATCAGGAAGTGGGCCACCCAGCCCTGGTCCTCGGTGCCGAACTGGTGCGGGCCGTAGATGCAGCTCATGCGGAACACGGCGGTGGCCAGCCCGAAGGAACGGGCGTAGTCGAGCACGTACTGGTCCGCCGCGCCCTTGGAGCAGCCGTAGGGGCTGTGGAAGTCCAGCGGCGCCTCCTCGCCGATGCCGCGGCCGCGCAGCAGGTCCTGCTCGGGCTCGTAGCGCTTGCCGTGCAGGCGCAGGCCCACCTGCTCCAGGGCGCCGTAGACCTTGTTGGTGGACGTGATGAGCACCGGCGGCGGCGCGTCCTGGGCGCGCACCGCCTCCAGCAGATTGATGGTGCCCAGGGCGTTGACCTGGAAATCGTGCAGGGGGTTGACCAGGCTGGTGGTGACGGCGACCTGCGCCGCCAGGTGGTAGACCTGCTCCGCCCGCGCCACCGCCTCGCGCACGGCGCCGGCATCGCGCATGTCGGCCAGTTGGAAGCGGGCACGCTCGCCGTGGGTGTCGCGCAGCCACTGCAGGTTGCGCTCCACGCCGGGGCGGGCCAGGTTGTCCAGGATCAGCACCGGCCGCCCCATGCCGAGCAGCCGATGGGCCAGATTGGTGCCGATGAAGCCGGCGCCGCCGGTGATGAGCGCCACGCGCTCGCGGCTCGCCCGCCACTGCCGGGTCATCCAGGCCGCCTCGCGCACGCCGTCCAGGCCGCCCGTCGCCCACAGGCGGAACAGCAGCTTGGGGGCGCCGTCGGCCTGGCGCAGGCCGAAATGGGCCGCGCGCTCGTCCTGATAATCGCCCGCCTCGGCCGGCACGGGCCGGTCCTCCAGGCCGTACCAGTAGACCCGCGTCACCGGGGCGTCCAGGGCGGCAAGGAATTCGCGCAGCTGCTGGCGCTCGTCATGGCGCACGGTGGCGTAGCCCGTTTCGCTGATCCAGATCTCCGGCTGCGCGCCCGGCCCGGCCAGCATGCCGCGCAGCCGGTCGACGGCATCGGGCCAGCCCTCCCACTGGAAATCGTAGGTGCCCGGAAAGGCGTGCAGGCCCAGCGCATCCACGTGCGCCAGCAGGCCATGGCCGGCCAGCACCTGCAGCCACTTGGGGTAGCGCGGGCTGAGGCCGCCCAGGACGATCTTCTTGCCCTGCTTGCGGGCCCGGCGGGCGGCGTCGCTCAGCATCTCGCTGAAGCACACCTGCTCGCCGGCATCCAGCGCCGCGTCCGGCTGCCGCAGGAAGGGATCGATCCACAGCTCCAGCCACTCGAAGGTCTGGCCGTGGCGGGCGATGAAGAGCTCGATCCAGTCGGCATAGGCCTCGGGCTCGTGGGGCGGGCGCGTCAGGCGGGTGACCGCGTTCAGGAAAGGCAGGGCGTCGAGAAAGCAGGGCAGGATCCTCACCTCCTGCGCCAAGCGCGGCAACAGCCAGCGGTACCAGGCCTCGCCGTCCGCCGAGAACCAGTCCGCCCAGGACACGCCGACGCGCAGATCCTTCACGCCCAGGCTGCGCAAGTCGGCGAGCACGCGCTCCACGCGCTCATGCTCGCCGGGCCGGAACCACTCCACCAGGCCTACGATCGGCTGTGTCATAGGGCCAGTCCCCGCATGGCCAGTTCGGCGCGCGCCTCGGCCACGCGGTCCACGGCGCTCTGGCCTTCCAGCCACTCGGCCAGCTCGACCAGCCCCTCCTCCAGGCTCACCCGCGGCTCGTAGCCGAGCACCCGGCGGGCATGGCCGATGTCGGCCACGCAGTGGCGGATGTCGCCGACCCGGTACTTGCCGGTGAT
Organism: Thermithiobacillus tepidarius DSM 3134; assembly: GCF_000423825.1. Taxonomy (NCBI): domain Bacteria; kingdom Pseudomonadati; phylum Pseudomonadota; class Acidithiobacillia; order Acidithiobacillales; family Thermithiobacillaceae; genus Thermithiobacillus; species Thermithiobacillus tepidarius. Next base: position 124,210 of record NZ_AUIS01000005.1, on the reverse strand, counting down.
CTCCGGCCGGATCTGCGGCTTGCCCAGGGCCACGGCCATGCGCTCGGCCACCTCGCGGATGGTGTACTGGTTGCCGCTGGCGATGTTGAAGACCTGGTCCGCCGCCTCCGGCACCTCCAGGGCCAGGCGGCAGGCGCGGGCCACGTCGTAGACGCTGACGAAATCGCGCTGCTGGTAGCCGTCCTCGTTGATCAGGGGCGGATTGCCGTTCAGGAAGCGCGAGGCGAAGATGGCCAGCACGCCGGTGTAGGGATTCGACAGGGCCTGGCGCGTGCCGAAGATGTTGAAGAAACGCAGCGCCACGCTGGAGATGCCGTAGGCGCGGCCGATCATCAGGCACATGCGCTCCTGGTCGTACTTGGACAGGGCATAGACGGAAGGCAGCGCCGGGGCCTTGTCCTCCGGCGTGGGCACCGGCCTCAGGACCTCGCCGTCGGCGTTGCGCACCTCCCAGTCGCCGGCCTTCAGCTGCGCCAGGCTGCGTTCGACGCCGGCGGAGATGCTGCCGTCCGGCCCGCGATAGAGCCCCTCGCCGTAAATGCTCATGCTGGAGGCCACGATCAGGCGCTCCACCGGCTGCTGGATCAGGGTTTCCAGGAGCACCGCCGTGCCCATGTTGTTCACGTCGGTGTAGCGGGCGATCTCGTACATGCTCTGCCCCACGCCGACCACCGCCGCGAAGTGGTAGACCGCGTCGACGCCCAGCAGGGCGCGCCGCACCGCGGCCGGGTCGCGCACGTCGCCGACCATCAGCTCCACGTCGGGATGCAGGTAATCGGGCCGCTTGGCGTCGGGCCCGTGCACCTGCGGCGCCAGGTTGTCCAGGGCGCGCACCCGGTAGCCGTGGGCCAGCAGTTCGTCTGCGAGATGGGAGCCGATGAAGCCCGCCCCGCCCGTAATCAACACAAGTTTACTCATGCCCATTCTCCGGAAGTCTGTTCACGTTGCTCCACGCATCTCCAATGCCGGCTCAGCAGGCGGCCGGCGCTTCAAAAATTCAGGCGCAGCGACTGCGCCTCGGCGGCGGGATGGATCACTGGCTTGGCAAAAGACTTGGCGGTTCTGCCCGCCTTGAGCAGCTTGTCGAAATAAGCGATGGTCTTGATCAGCCCCTCTTCCAGCTTGATCTTGGGCTCCCAGCGCAACTGCTCCCGGGCCAGGGAGATGTCCGGGCGCCGCTGCAGGGGATCATCCTTGGGCAGCGGCTTGAACACGATCTTGGATTTAGAGCCGGTCATGGACAGCACCTTCTGGGCCAGCTCCAGGATGGTGAACTCGCCGGGATTGCCCAGATTGATCGGCCCGGGCAGATCGTCGGGGCTGTTCATCAAGCGGAGAAAGCCCTCGATCAGATCGTCCACGTAGCAGAAGGAGCGCGTCTGCAGGCCGTCGCCGTAGACGGTGATGGGCTCGCCCCGGAGGGCCTGGACAATGAAGTTGGAGATCACCCGCCCGTCGTTGGGCAGCATCTTCGGGCCGTAGGTGTTGAAGATGCGCGCCACCTTGATGCGCAGGCCATGCTGGCGGCGGTAATCGAAAAAGAGGGTCTCGGCGCAGCGCTTGCCCTCGTCGTAGCAGGCGCGCAGGCCGTTGGGATTGACGTGACCGCGGTACTCCTCCGGCTGCGGGTGCACCTGCGGGTCGCCGTAGACCTCGCTGGTGGAGGCCTGGAAGATCTTGGCCCTGGTGCGCTTGGCCAGGCCCAGCATGTTGATGGCCCCGAGCACGCTGGTCTTGGTGGTCTGCACCGGATCGAACTGATAGTGGACCGGCGAGGCCGGGCAGGCCAGGTTGTAGATCTCGTCCACCTCCACGTAGAGGGGGAAGGTCACGTCGTGGCGGAGCACCTCGAAGTGCGGGTTGTCCAGCAGCGGGATGATGTTTTCCTTGGCGCCGGTGAAGAAATTATCCACGCACAGGACATCGTGGCCTTCGTTCAGCAGCCGCTCGCATAGGTGAGAGCCCAGGAAACCCGCGCCACCGGTGACCAGAATGCGCTTTCTTTGTAAGTTCTTCATAGCCTCCTCCATCTTATTTCGCCGTACCGGCAACGCGCGCAACGCGTGCGGGTGCGTTTCAGATTTATTAAGAGTTGGGTAAGGCCTGCTCGACTTGCGTTACCGGTGTGTTTGATCCTCCCTGCTCGGAGTGACCCGCCTGGCTCCAGGCTCATGGAGTCCGCGCGTGCCTGGCGGCACGCCGGACGAGTGATTCCAGCATTGCAGAATAACCGCGGACTGTCGGCCGGCGATCATCGCTTGGCCGCCCGGCCGGCGCGGCGCAGGACGGCTGGATCAGTCCTCCGCGCCGCTGCGGGCGTTCCCGCCCGGCTGCTCATACTGCTGCCTGACCGCCATCCAAGCCGCTTTATGGGCGATTTCCGCGCGCGAGAGATGCCCTCTGCGGTCATCATCGCCGGCGCACGCATTCCAGGCGCGGTTGAACGCCGCCAGGTAGATCTCCAGTACATGCCTGGGCAGGCTGCCCTTGGGGTCCGGCGGCTCGGACATCTTTCTGGAAGCCATCTCAACCTCCACACTTGCAGATTCCCGATTACAACGCGATGCTCCCACGTTCCCACCCCAAGGTCCTGCCGACTGCCGTGGACCACGGCGCACTTCTAGTGGCCCTGGACACGGAGATTGTTGTTGACGTGCACCCGGTGGCCCGCCACGCGCTCGACCAGCCACTCCGCCCGCTGACGGTCCTCCCGCTCGGCCACCGCGCCCTGCAGCGTCACCTCGCCGCCCTGGACCAGGATCTCGATTTCGCTGGCATCCAGTTCATCATCATCATAGAACGCTTCTTGCAACCGCTCCTTCAGGCGTTCGTCGGAGGGTTGATAACCCTTGGGCCCCTTGCCCCGCTGCCCGCCGCGCGGACGCTCATCCTGCCGCTCCGCGATGCCCGACGGATTGCGTTCCCAAGCGTGCCAGGAACGGTGGCTGCCATAGTCGCCGCTCTGGGCATCCATGCGGTGCTGCATCATGTCGCGGCGCTCGTAGCGCCCGCCGTAGGAATTGGGGATGAAGGCCAGGTTGTCCTCGTCGTAATCCGCTTCCGGGTGGAACACCTCGCGGCCGCCGCGCGCATGGCTCTGTCCTTCTTCGGCATCGGCCCAAGGCCGCGCCGAGCGTTCCGCGTGATGGCGATGGCGGCCCGGCCCGGCGTCGCGGCCGGACACGCCTTCCGGCGAGTGATCCACCTGATTCTGGCCGTCCAGCGGGTGCCGGCGCCGCATGTCATGCTTGCCGAATCGATTGCGTTCCATGGCAAACCTCCTCAAGGTTCCGGTCTTTGACTGTTCACAATCTTTTGGACCGTCAAGTTTCGTCTTTGATCAGGGTGACCGCGCCCAAAGCCGGAGCACGCACGGTCCCCATGGCTCGCAGCCCCGCCTCCACCACGTCCGTCACCTTGTCCTCTGTCCGCTCGATGTCGCGGCCCTCGGCAAAGGTGCCGTAGCGGTGGATGCCCTGCAGCATGCCGCTGTGGGTCACCACCCGGTAGCTGCGGTCGGGGTCGAGGGGCGCGTCGCCCACGGCCACGTCGCGGATGCGCTGGCCGATAGGCCGGGTCAGGTCAACGGTCCAGCGCAGGCCGGCCGTCTGCACCAGGCCGCCGACCGCGTCGAGGGGATTCTCCGGCTTCTGGTTGGTCGCGCTCTGCTCCAGGATCGCCAGGATCTGCGCCCCGGTGAGCCGCATGCTGACCACCTTGGACGGATGCGGCAGCAGGGTGTAGAGGTCCTCGCGCCGGATGGGGCCCGGCGACAGGGACACGCCGTAGCCCACGCCCGGCAGGAAGGCCACCTCGGCCTTGGCATGGCGGCGCAGGATCTCGCCGGCCAGGGTGTCGAAGGGGCTCTCCGATTTGTAGCGCCGGCCGATGCGCTCGGCGGCGGTGGCGATCACCGCCTCCAGCTGGGCGCGATGGGGCGCGCGCAGGCGCTCGATCAGGCGGCTGACCCCAGGGTCGGCCGGATACCGGTCGTCCCACAGGGTGTGGGCCACGCCGCGCACCTCGGCGATCTGGCCGTCGGCCACCCGGATCGTCACCTCGCCGAGCACCGCCGCGTCGGACAGGGCCTGCACCAGGCGCACCTTGCCGATGCGTTCCGGCGGCGCGATCTCGTCGTGGGAATGGGCGCCGACGATGAGATCGATGTCCGGCACCTCGCGGGCCAGGATGCGGTCCACCTTGCTGCCCTGATGGGACAGGACCACCACCATGTCGGCCTGGCGCCGCAGCATGGGCACGTAGCGCTTGGCCGCCTCGATGCCGCTGGTGAAGCGCAGCCCCTTGGTGTTGTCCGGACTGCCGGTCTGGTCGGTGTTGTGGTAGCCCAGCGCCAGGATGCCCACGCGCAGCCCGCCCGCCGTCAGGATCACGGCCGGGTTGCCCAGGAAGGGCCGGCCGCTGGCCTGGTCGATGACGTTGGCGCCGCGCATGGGAAAGCGGGCGAGCCGCTGCAGCTCGCGGGTGCGCTCGACGCCGTAGTCGAAATCATGGTTGCCCAGGGCCATGAACTGATAACCCACCGCGTTCATCAGGCGAATGATCGCCTCGCCCCGGGTCAGGTTGCCCAGGAGATCGTCGCTGAAGGTGTCGCCGCCATGCAGGAGCAGCACGTTGGTCGGACCGCGCTCGCGGCGGATCTGCGCGATGGCGGTGGCCAGGCGCGCGAATCCGTTGACCTTGCCCGTCCGCGCGAAGCTCTGCGGCGCCCGGCCCGGATCACCGGTCTGGGCGGTGGCGTTGCCGGGGGCCACGGCAAAGGGCATGTAGCGCCCATGGAAGTCGTTGGTGTGCAGGATGGTCAGGGTGCCGGAGCGCGCCCCATCGGCGGCGGCCGCGCTGCCCATCCAGGCAAAAGCGGCCAAGATCAGAAAGAGACCCGCCCACGCTGCCTGCTTGTTCATCATTTACCTCGCTGGCCGGCCACTCCGGCCCTCAGTGCTTGTGCTCCTTGCGGCTCACCAGCTTGGAAAAGCGGCTTTCCTCGCCGCCAGCGGTCTTGTCCTGGTAGAGAAAGGCGAGCTCCTTTTCCTCGAACTTGTCGAAGAAGTCCTCCCAGGAGATCTCCTCCAGCGAATCGCCTCCGCTGTAGCCGGGAAAGTCGATGCGCAGGAGCCCTTCGTCGCTTCCCTTGCCGGTGCCCTTGACCCGCGCCGGGTGCCCGCCGCGCTGCTCCACCCAGCGACGGATCTCATCGTGATTGGTCGTGATCTTGCTTTCGCTTGCCATGTTGCACCTCCGCTTGATCGCCGCCCCGGACCGGGGCCCGGAGCGGCATGCAATCATCGGCTGCGGCCCGAACTCACTTGGACCCCGACTTGGCCAGACGGGCATGCAGGCTTTCGGCCATCTGCAGGTGCTCCTTCAGCACCGGCAGGGTCTTGCCGGCCCACGCCTTGACGTCGGCGTCCTTGGCGTTCTTGGCCTTGTTCTCGAAGTGGGTCACGTCCTCCTGGTGATCCTTCACCATGGCCGCCATGTAGGCCCGGTCGAACTCGGCACCCTTGAGCTTGGCCAAGCGGGCGGCGATGTCCTTGTGCTTCTTGTCCGTGTCATCGGGCAGGGTCACGCCCTTTTTCTGAGCCAACTGCTTCAGCTCCGCGTTGGCCTTGCCGTGGTCATCCACCATACGCTGGCCGAACTGCTTCACATCCGGGTCGGCGGCCTGCCTGGTGGCCATCTGTCCCATCTGCACCTCCGCCATGCCGCCTTGGGCAGCCATTTCCATGAAGGCCCGGTCGGCCTGGGCCTGGGCATGACTGGCCGGTGAAAAGAACAGCAGGGCGGCAGCCATGCCGGCCATGAGGCTGTTGCCCAATATCGTGCGTGTATTCATCATGTGTCTCCTGTCATCGAGGGAGTGATTCACGCTCAGCCGTTGACCACCGTGCCGCCGTTGGGATGCAGCACCTGGCCGGTCATGTAGGAAGCATCGTCCGAAGCCAGGAATACGTAGCTGGGGGCGATCTCCTCCGGCTGCCCGGCGCGCCCGAGGGGCACGTTCTTGCCGAAGCTCTCCACCTTCTCGGGCGGAAAAGTTGAGGGAATCAGCGGCGTCCAGATGGGACCCGGCGCCACCGCGTTGACGCGGATGCCCTGTTCCGCCAGGGACTGGGACAGGGAGCGGGTGAAGGCGACGATGGCCCCCTTGGTGGACGAGTAATCCAGCAGCTCCGGGCTGCCCTTGTAGGCGGTCACCGAAGTGGTGTTGACGATGGCCGCGCCCGCCTTCAGGTGCGGCAGCGCCGCCTTGGTCATGAAGAAGTAGGAAAAGATGTTGGTGCGGAAGGTCTTTTCCAGCTGCTCGGCGCTGATGTCCTCGAGGCGCTTTTGCGGATGCTGCTCGGCGGCGTTGTTGACCAGCACGTCCAGGCGGCCGAAGGCGTCCAGGGTCTGCTGCACCGCCTGCCGGCAGAAGCCCTCGTCCCCGGCATCGCCGGCGATGGTGATGCAGCGCCGGCCCTGCTGCTCGACCAGGCGCTTGCTTTCCTCGGCATCGCCATGTTCGCTGAGATAGACGATGGCCACGTCGGCCCCTTCCTTGGCAAAAGCGATCGCCACCGCCCGCCCGATCCCGCTGTCGCCGCCGGTGATCAGCGCCGCCTTGTTCGCCAGCTTGCCGCTGCCCCGATACCGGCTGTCGTCAGCACGGGGCCGTGGCGTCATGTCGGATTCCCGGCCAGGCGGCTCCTGCTGCTGCGGGGGCTGGCCCACCGGATGCTGCTGCTCTGCCATACGGCCTCCTTTTTGCCACGACCGACTGCAAATTGGTTCGTCCCAACAGGGGCTTAACTATATCTGCTGCGCCTGCATGGTGAATCGGACCTTTTGATGATGCAGCACCCGACGAATGGGCAAATTTTGCAATTCAACATCACGCAATGACGATTCTGAAAGTTTCCCACAAAAAACCGGCTTTTCAGCCGGTACAGGAGATGCGCTCAATCCGGCATTCGCAAATTCGATCTTTACACCCGGCCCATCAGCAGGAGAATCAGCAGCACCACCAGCACAACGCCGCCCAAACCGCCCACGTAGACGTTCTGCAGCAAAATTGCGATCAACAGGACAATAAGCACCAGCCCCAGCAATCCGTAGGTCATGGCCGTTCTCCTTTAGAATTCGTAAAACCGATAGCCATAGATCCGGGCTACGCTCTTGGCGCCCATCCAGCCGCCGATGATGGCCAGCACCAGGCCAATGGCACTGCTGACGAACACCGCCCACAGCACTGCCGAGGAATAGCCCGCCGCCTTGTCCGCCGCGTCCTTCGCCTCGCGCTGGTAGCGCTGCGCCTCGGTGCCCAGCCCGTCGACGATCTGATTCACCTCGGCTCGGGACAGGGTCGTGCTGGCAGCCAGGATGCGCTTGGCCTGCTCCGCGTCCCCCCTGACCAGCGCACCGGCGATTTCCCCGAGAGTCTGGCGGTCCAACTGCTCCACGGCACGCCGCGCTTCGGCCTGGCTGACCTGGGCGCCGGGACCGCCCCGCTGCGCCGCTTGCGCCAAGGCTTCGCTGACCTTCTGCTTCAGCTCCGCCTGCAGGCCGACGGCCACATTGCTCCCCACCGGCCCACCCAGGCCCGGCGCCCCGCCGGCCGCCGCCGCGCCCAGGCTGGCGCCGCCGCGCAGGGCCGAGCCCGCGGTCTGCAGCAGATTGGTCAAGCCGGCCACCCCGAGAAGCACCGTGAGCAGGGTGGTCACGCCCCAGAGCGTCATGCCGTGCATGATGCCGACGGCGCGGTCGGCCTTGCCCGCCAGCCGGCCGGCAAGCAAGCCGCCCAGAAAAAAGGAGATGGCCCAACTGACCAGCACCCAGAAAGCCGCGCCGTAGGCCAATCCCTTGCCCACGGCTTCAGCATCCGTCATATCCACGATGCTGAGGCCCAGCGCCGAACCCAACAGATGCAGCAACCAGGCTATGGCCAGGGTAAAGACCAGGCCCGCGAATACCGCGCCCCAACTGATCGGCGCCGGCCTGCGCACCTCTTCCACCACTTCTTCTGCCACCACACGTTGGTTCATGACATGCCTCCGTATTGCGCACGAAAAGCAAGGTTAGAAGATGACGGAGAAGAGCCAGAACAGAATGAGGAGACTCACCGGGACACCGAGCAACCACAGGATGATGTAAAGCATCACGGCCTCCTTGCTTTATGGCTTATGGCTTTATTGCAAAACCTCCCGAGACCACGCCCCGATGCCGGATCACCGCGACCACCGCGGCGCCGCTAGGCAGGGGGAAAGAGGGTGGAAAAAAGCAGGAAGAGCACGACCAGCGCCAGCGGCAGCCCCACCAGCCAAAGGATCACGTATGGCATAAAGCCTCACTTGGCGGCTGCAGGGGCGCGCGTCAATGCCGCATCCCGCGCGAGCCGACGCCGTAGTGCCTGTGGACCTGCGCCGCCCAGGCCGGATCACTGATATCGGGCCAGTAGTCCTTGTCGAAGCCGGGAGCCCGCTTCAGCGTGTCCTTGTCCACGTTCAGGATCAAGGTATGCCCTTGCAGCCGGAAGGCCTCCCAGGGCACGGCGAAGAGCTTGTCGCCGATGCCCAGCAGCCCGCCGAAGGACAGCACGGCGTACGCGATGCAGCCGCGCTCCATGTCGATCATGAGCTCGGTGATCTTGCCAAGATGCTCTCCATCCCGGGACTCGACTTCGTCTTTCATGAGCGAGCCGGCGGAGAGCAGTTTCGTGGTACTTTCCATGGCATTTGCCCCTTGGTGCGGAATTTGACAGAAAACATGATTTTTATGGATTGCCCGACGCTGCAAAAGTTCGCGCCGATCCGTCTTAAATCGTCCCACCATGGTCCTAGCCGCGCCGGCCGGAACAAACGCATGTCCACATGCCGCGACGGAAAACCGGCATAAAAAAATCGGACAGCATGCCGCTGTCCGATCAGAACGATCCGAATCAAACTGAGAGGGGCAGCTATTCCTTTACCTCCACCACCTCGTCCGGTCCCACCGTGCGCTGGATCAGCTGCTTGCTGTTTTCCAGCTCCGCCTCGTCGCTGGCGTGCACGACCAGAATATACTGGCCGTTCTTGGCGGCGTCCGTAATCATCGTCTCGAACTCGCCCGCCTCCATGCCGACGCCGGTACCCACGGTGGCGCCCACCATGGCGCCCCAGCCGGCCATGGCCAACGTGGCGATCACCGGGGCGGCGGCAAAAAGGGTCACGCCGCCGGCCGCCATGGCGGCGACGCCCGCCGCACCGGCCACGCCGCCGACCACACCGCCGACGCCGGCGCCCAAGATATGGTCCTTCAGCACGCGCTTGCCGACCTCATCGCCCTCGGGCTCCAGCTTCTGATGCAGATCCTCGCCGGGCTTGGCGGTCACCGCCGCGTCATCGGCAGCCTGGCCGGGTTGTGCCTTGCTGGCGTCCTCGGGGCTGATCAGATGCAGCTGCTCCTCGGGCACGCCGTGTTTCCGCAAGAAATCGTAGGCTGCGATCGCGCTGCTCCTGTCGGCGTAGATGCCGGCCACCTTATGCGGATAAGTTTCCATATCGCCGCTCCCTGTGTCGGTTTTGTCTACTTTCACGAGATTTGCCCAGTGGCGACGCAACCGGATCGGGCAGGCGGACAGCAGGCAGTCCTGCACGCTGCGCCCAACCGACCGGCAGGCCCTTGGACGACCTTAACCTGTGAGAGCTTCGTGCGGCTGAGAGAGTTCCGAGCCGGGGGCCCGTCGCGGGCCCCATTCGGACCAAAGGGGGAGGGAGGCGCAGCTTAAGGCTGCTCCAGGGCGGCATGCACCGCGCGGGCGAAGACGTTCATCTCGAACGGCTTTTGGATCAGGCCCACCAGATTGTCGCCCACGATCTTCTCGTTGGCCGTGGATTCGTCATAGCCGCTGCACAGGATGACCTTGATGTCCGGGCGGATCTGGGAGATCTCGTGGTAGGTATCCTCGCCACCCTTGCGCGGCATGGACAGATCCAGGATGACCAGGTCGATCTCCTCCATGTGCTCCTGGAAGATGCGCACCGCCTCGATGCCGTCCGCCGCCAGGATGACCCGGTAGCCCAGGCGTTCCAGGATGCGCTGGCCGAGGGCGCGCAGAATCTCCTCGTCATCCACGAAGAGAATGGTATGCGGACCGTGCACGACTTCGGCGGGCTTGGCCATCTCCTCCGGGAAGGGCTTGTCCGTGGCCGGCAGGTAGACGGTGAACGTCGTGCCTTCGCCCGGCTCGCTCATCACCTCGATGCCGCCGCGATGGCTTTTGATGATGCCCAGCACCGCCGCCAGCCCCAGACCGCGCCCCTGGGTCTTGGTCGAGTAGAAGGGCTCGAAGATGCGCTTCTGCGTTTCCGCATCCATGCCGGAACCGGTGTCGCTGACCTCGAAGAGGGCGTAGAGACCCGGCTCCGGCGGATTGAAGCTGCGGAACTTGCGCGTCTGCTCCTCGTTCAGCATCACCCGGTCGGTGGTGATGGACAGCACGCCGCCATGGTCCTTCATCGCCTCGCTGGCGTTCAGGCAGAGATTCATGATGACCTGCTGGATCTGCACCGGGTCCGCCTCCACCGGCGGCAGACCGGACTGCAGCGCCTTGCGCACGATAATGGACTTGGGCATCTGCGAGCGCAGGATGGCCAGCATGTCGGTGACCAGGTGGTTGATGTTCACCACCTCCGAGCTGCGCCGGCCACCGCCGGCATAGGCCAGCAGCTCCTTGGTCAGGCCGGAGGCACGCAGGGCCGCCTTGATGATGGTCTTCAGGTCCTCTCGCGCCGGGTGGACTTCCGGCAGGCTCTCCTGCGCCAGCTCGGCACTGCTCAGGATGCTGGTCAGCAGATTGTTGAAATCGTGGGCGACGCCGCCCGCCAGCAGGCCGATGCTCTCCATCTTCTGGGAATGATAGAGCTGCTCCTGCAAACGCAGGCGCGTCTCCTCCGCCCGCTTGCGCTCGGTGATGTCGCGGCCGATGGATACCCAATGGGTGAAGCGACCCTGGGCATTGGCCACTGGCACGATGTCCAGTTCGATCCAGAACTCCTGCCCGTCCTTGGTGTAGTTCAGGAGCTCCTCACGCACCGGCTGGAAGCTGGCCATGGCGGTGCGGATGCGCTCCAGCGCGGCGGGATCGGTCCTGGGCCCCTCGAAGGTCGGCGGCGCCTGGCCGATGATCTCCTCCGGGGTATAGCCGGTGCGCTGAATGCAGGCGTCGTTCACGAACACCACTTTCGGCCCGGCGTGCTCCGGCGAATCGACCTCGATGATCATCACGATGTCGTTCAGGTGCTCGACCGACTTCTCCAGCAGGCGCAGCTTCTCCTCCAGCAGCTGCCGCTGCAGGCGCTCCTGGGTCTGCTGCAGCGCCCGGCGCACCGAAGGCACCAGACGCGACATGCGCTGCTTGAGCACGTAGTCGGTGGCACCGCTTTTCAGGGTCTCGATGGCCACCTCTTCGCCCATGACCCCGCTCAGAATGATGAAGGGGATGTGCGCCCGCCGCTCCCGGGCGATCGCCAGGGCGCTGATGCCGTCGAAAGCCGGCAGGGTATAGTCTGCCAGGATGAGATCGAACTCTTCCTCCTCCAGGGCGGCGGCGAAGGCGTCCCGCGTCTCGACGCGCGTGATGGTGTTGGGCAGTCCTTCCGCGGCCAGGGTCCAGTGGACCAAGTCGGCATCCAGGGGGTTGTCTTCGAGGTGGAGAACCTTCAGTGGGTTGTTCATGACGTGGTACTTGCAAGCATCGGGAAAATACGAAAATGGAAAGCGGCGGCAAGCAGCCGAGCCTGGCTGCGATGCGCGCGGCTTTTCCGCGGGCCCGGCGACCGCTCCGCGGCGGCACGGTGCATCGGCACCGGGGCGGGCGGGCGCGCCCGCCCGCTCAAACTATTGAATATAGCAAAGACATGCGGCATCTGCCGGGCAGCCGCAGCTCCCATGGGCGATGCCATTCTCGCTGCCGTCAGGCGCAACCGGCCATCCGGCGCTGGCCGCTGGCAGCCCCCGCATTGCCGCCTGGAGCGGCAACGCGGGCAACGAACTCCGAAATCCTCGGCCAAGCGCTCAGGTCGGGAAAATGTAATGGAAGAACTCGGCGCGGCTGGACACGCCGCACTTCTCGTAAATGCGGCTGATATGCTGCTTGAGCGTCTTCTCGCTGTTGCCGGTCACGTGGGCCATCTCCTGAGTGGACAGGCCCTTCAGCAGCAAGCGGGCCACCTCCCGCTCCTTCTCGGTCAGATTCTCGTGGGCCAGGGCCCGTTCGCGCAGGCCGACCAGGCCGCGCGGCTCCTCCCAGATGCGATCCAGCACGCGCTTCAGCTCCGTGGCGCGGAACGGCTTCTCCAGCAGGTAGGAAGCGCCGTGGTTCAGCGCATCCTTGACCCGGTCCAGATCGGCGAAGGAGGTGATCACCACCACCGGCGCGACCATGCCGGTCCGCTCCACCTCGCGCACCATGTCGATGCCGTCCGGCTTGCCCGGACCCAGCACGATGTCGGTGACCACCGCGTCGTACACTTTTTCCTTGAGTGCGCGGCGCGCCTCGTCCACGTCGGTGACCCAACGGCATTCGATATTGAATGCCTGCATGGATTGACACAAGGTCTGTGCAGCGACCGCCTCATCCTCGATGAGCAATACCTGTCTCATAGTCATGGCATTCCTTCCAGTCGGATACGAAAATGGGTGCCCATCTCATTGGTGCAATGCAACGTCAGCTCGCCGCCGCCGGCGCGCGCCAGGGCGTGGGCAAGGGCGAGCCCCAAGCCCATGCCCCGGGAGCGGGGCGCCGCCAGCGGCTCGAAGGGCGAGTGCAGGATTTCCGGGGGCAGGCCAGGACCGGAATCCTGCACGGACAACCAGACCAACGACTTCTCCCGCTTGGCCGATACCCACAGCCGCCGGGGCTTGTCCTCGGGCTGGCCGGCCAGGATCTCCAGGCAATTCAGCATCAGGTGCTCCAATGCCTGGGCCAGGAAACTCGGGTTGGCCTTGACCATGAGCTGGTCGGTGCAATCCATGCCGAGGGACACGCCGAACTCGCGGGCCTGGGGCTCGATCAGGGCAACCGCTTCGCTGACCATCTGGGTCAGGCGCACCGGCCGGCACCGGGACTCGCCAGCGAACTCCGCCATTTGGGCCATGACGCGGCTGATGCGCGAGTGCACGCGGTCGAGCTGCTCCAGCATCTGATCCCGGACCAGCGCAGGATCCACCCCCTCGGCGCCCAGGGATTCGGCCAGCAAAGTGGTGTTGTGCAGCGGGTTGCGGATATCGTGCAAGACAGCGGCAAGCGACACCCACAATGCCTGTCGGTCTGAGTCAGGTCGCTCTCGGTCCATAGGTTGTTTCACCGTGCCAATCCCCTGATTCGTGATGGCAATCCATTTGCCGGATGCTGGCAAAGCAGGCCAGTGGCTTGCAGCTGAGCTCTTGTCACGGCACGCTCGCGCCCTTGCCGCGGGTATCATGACCGCTTCGCAGGTGATGCACCCGGCGCGACACGCCCTGACGCGCATACCCGGCGGCGTGACACATCCAAAGCCAGCCAAAAAGTCCAAGTTAAACTGTAAGAGAAATAGGACAGCCAGGAATAATCTTGCAGCCGTTCGGCTTCGGCTTGAATCTCTGGAGCAGCGCCAACTTAAAAAGCATTCTAGCTTAAATCGCGGCACGCGGAACCACTTTCGCTTCCCACCAAGTGCCTATTGACAAATGCAAAATTTCAACTGAACCATCCGGCGCCGGCGGGCAGCGGCTCGCGCCGGCCGGGCCAGGCAAGTGCCCGCATGACCCGGGCGCGCCGGTTTCCCTATTCCCGGCGATGCGGGTAGAATGCCCCTCCCGATCTAGGAGGATTGCATGCGACCCAGCGGCCGAGCCTTTGACGCCTTGCGCGACATCAAGATTACCCGTCACTTCACCAAACATGCGGAAGGTTCCGTGCTGATCTCCTGCGGCGATACCCAGGTGCTGTGTACCGCCAGCGTCGAAGACAAGGTCCCCCCGTTCCTGCGCGGCAAGGGCCAGGGCTGGCTCACGGCCGAGTACAGCATGCTGCCCCGCGCCACCCGCGAGCGCGTGGCGCGCGAGGCGGCCCAGGGCCGGATCGGCGGGCGCACCCATGAAATCCAGCGACTGATCGGCCGCTCCCTGCGCTCGGTCATCAACCTGCAGGCCTTGGGCGAGCGCACCATCTGGGTGGACTGCGACGTGCTCCAGGCCGACGGCGGCACGCGCACCACCAGCATCACCGGCGCCTTCGTCGCCGTGGCCGATGCGCTCATGGTGTTGCGCCAGCGCGGCGCGATCAAGCAGTCGCCGCTCAAGGACTTCCTGGCCGCGGTCTCGGTGGGCATGGTCGATGGCCAGGCGGTGCTCGACCTCGACTATGCCGAGGACAGCCGGGCGGAAGTCGACATGAACGTGGTCATGACCGGCGCCGGCCAGTTCATCGAGCTGCAGGGCACCGCCGAAGGCGCACCCTTCAGCATGGAGCAGATGCTGGCCATGACCCAGCTGGCGCGCCAGGGCATCGAGACTTTGATCGCCGAGCAACGGGCCGCCCTGGGGATGAGCTAGCGCATGGAATTGGTGCTGGCGACCCACAACAAGGGCAAGGTGGCGGAACTCGCTCCCCTGCTGGCGCCCCTCGGCTACCATCTGCGCCCGCAGAGCGACTTCGGCGTGCCCGAGGCCGCCGAAACCGGCCTGACCTTCGTGGAAAACGCGCTGCTCAAGGCCCGCCACGCCAGCCAGCACACCGGCCTGCCGGCCTTGGCGGACGACTCCGGATTGTGCGTGGACGCCCTCAACGGCATGCCCGGCCTCCACTCCGCCCGCTATGCCGGCCCCGGCGCCGACAGCGCCGCCAACATCGCCAAGCTGCTGGAAGCCCTGGCCGAAGTCCCCGTGGACCAGCGCAGCGCCCACTTCCACTGCAGCCTCGTCCTGCTGCGCTTCGCCGAAGACCCCGCGCCCCTCATCACCGAGGGCCGCTGGCCCGGCCGCATCCTGAAAGCGGCGCAGGGCAGCGGCGGCTTCGGCTACGATCCCGTCTTCTACGTTCCCCAATACGGCTGCAGCGCCGCCGAACTGGAGCCCGCGCTCAAAAACCGCATCAGTCACCGCGGCCAGGCGGTCAGGGCGCTGCTGGAGCGGCTGCGGGCCGAGGGCTGAGCCAAGCGCGGTCGCGCACCGGACTTGGCATGCCGCGGCAACGACCTCGGCGACAGGCCGGCCGCCCATGCAGCCGCGAAGCCCAGGCCGAGGCCCGGCATTGCGCAATGCCTGCTAGCCGACCGTCTCCCTCCTGTCCACCAGCTTCAATCCCACCCGCTTGATGGCGTTGCCCTCCAGTTCCTTGACGATCAGGCGCACCGGCCCCACGGCGATCTGGTCGCCTACCACCGGCCGGGTATGCAGCTCCCGGGAGATGAAGTCCGAGAGGCTGGTCTGCGCCTGGCCGGGTGGCACCGGCAGACTGTACAGGGCGGCCAGGTCGCCCAGGAGGGCCTCGCCGTTGATCTCGAACTCGCCGAAGAAGCGCTGCCGCTTGGCATCGCTGCCCAGCGGCGGCTTGGAGAAGAGACGGTTGAGGCCGCTCAGGTCGGCGGCCCGGGTCAGCACGTAAAGGATGTCGCCGGGCAGCAGCTTGTCCACTTCGCGCAGACGCATCACCCGATTGCCGCGCAGCACCAGCACCGGCTTGTCCTGGCTCGGCATCGGCAGCTGCAGGGGCGCGTATTGCAGGGCACGGCAGTCCTCTTCCAGACGGTAGGCGGCCAGCTCGTAATCGGTATTGCCCAGAAAGCCCAGATCCACCCGGTGCAACGGGCCGTGGGTGGGCGGCACCTCCAGTCGCAGCCAGCGCGCCAGCGGCGCCACCGTCCAGCCCTGGATGAGCAGGGATATCAACACCACGAAAAAGGCGATGTTGAACATCAGATAGGCGTGCTCCAACTGCGCCAGCAGCGGGAAGATGGCGAGAATGATGGGCACCGCGCCGCGCAGCCCGACCCAGGCGATGAAAACCTGTTCCCGCCACGGGAAGCGGAACGGCTGCAGGCCCACGTAGACGGCCAGGGGGCGGGCGATCAGCATCAGCACCAATGCGATCAAGAGACCTTGGGGGGCCACGTCGACGAGATCGCTGGGCGCGGACAGCAGCCCCAGGGTCAGGAACATGACGATCTGTGCCAGCCAGGCCAGGCCCACGTGAAAATTGCTGATGTCCTGCTTCATCTGCAACGGCCGGTTGCCCAGGATCAGGCCGGCCAGGTAGACCGCCAGGAAGCCGCTGCCGCCGAGGCTGCTGGTCAGACCGAAAGTCATCACGGCCCCGGCAAGGGCCAGCAGCGGATAAAGCCCCTTGGCGCTCAGAGTGAAGCGGTTGAGCAGGTAAAGCATGGCGAAGCCCATGCCGACGCCGAAGAGGCCGCCCAAGCCCATCTGCTGCACGAAAAAGGCCAGGATGTGCCAGTCCAGGGAGCGCTGCCCGGCCGCCAGCATTTCCACCAAGGCGATGGTGAGAAAGACGGCCATCGGGTCGTTGGTGCCCGATTCGATCTCCAGGGTGGCGCCGACCCGCTCCTTTATCGCAATGCCATGGGAGCGCAGCAGGGAAAAGACGGCGGCGGCATCGGTGGAACTGATGATGGCGCCGAGCAGCAAGCCCTCCAGCCAACCGAGATCCAGCAGCCAGGCGGCGAAGAGGCCGGTCGCCCCGGCGGTGATGAGCACGCCCAAGGTCGCCAGGGTCAGCGCCGGGCGCAGGCCGACCCGGAAAATCCCCTTGTGCGTGTGCAGGCCGCCGTCGAAGAGAATCACCGCCAGGGCAAGGCTGCCCACCAGGTGCGTGCCCTGGTAGTCATCGAAGCGGATGCCGCCGATGCCATCCACGCCCGCCAGCATGCCCACCACCAAAAAGACCAACAGCAGCGGCGCGCCCAGGCGCGACGACACGGCGCTGCTCAGCACGCTGATCAGCAGCAGCAGGCCGGCGGCAAGGATGAGCTGGTTGGAAAGATCCATTCGATTGTGTCAGTGCGGGGCGTTGCCCTTATAATGGCAGCCAGTGATTGGCAGGATTGTTGCTGCTTAACATAACGTAACCGGCACGTCGGCGCCAATTCCATCCGCGAGCGGTTGGCGACCGATGGCGCGCTTGTGCCTGCCGCGATCGGGAAATAGTATCTTTGTTGAGTTAAGGAAACGTGACGGCGCGTTTGCGCGACAGCAGGTGAAAACTGATGGGCAAGATGAAAGAAATCGTGGGCGGCCTCGTGGTGCTGGTGATCATCGCCGTGGCCGCCTTCCTGTGGCTGTCCCCGCAGGGCGGGCAGATCTTCGCCGCCAAGGCGCCGCCCGTGAGCACGCCGACCCTCGACGGCGGCCGCTTCGACTTGGCGGCCTATCGCGGCAAGCCCGTGCTGGTGAATTTCTGGGCCACCGACTGTCCCGGCTGCGTGGAGGAAATTCCCGATCTCATCAAGCTGCATCAGGAATTCGGCCCCCAGGGCTTCGCCGTCGTGGGCATGACCATGAAATACGACGACCCGCAGCGGGTGCGCAACATGGTCGCGCAGATGGGCATGCCCTATGTCATCGCCCTCGATACCGAAGGCAAGGCGGCCGAAGGCTTCGGTGGCGTCAACCTGGTGCCCACCTCCTTCCTGATCGATGCCCAGGGCCGCATCGTCGAACGCAAGCTCGGCGTCATCAGTCGCGAGGCCATGGCCGCCAAGATCCGCTCCCTGCTGGCCCAAGGCTGAGATTATGCCGGCATCGACATGGCAGGCCCATTTCGCTGACCTGGCATGCTACCAGCAGTGGGCCCACGAGCGCCTGTTCGCAGCGGCGGCGGCGCTGAGCGAGGCCGATTGGCACGCGCCGCGCGGCGCCTTCTTCGGCAGCTTGCACCACACCCTGGATCACATTCTGCTGGTCACCCGGCTGTGGCGGGCGCGGCTGGAGGGGCGGCCGGCAAGCGCATTCAGCTTTCATGACACGCTCACCGGCAGCCGTGGCGAACTGCGCGCGGCCCTGGCTGCCGAATTCGCCGATATGGCCCGCTGGCTGGCGACGCAGCCCGAAGCCCGCTTTCAGGACACCTGCCGCTATGTCCGCCTCGACGGCACGCCGCAGGCGGGCCAGGTCGCCGAACTCCTCTTCCATCTCTTCAACCACGCCGCCCACCACCGCGGCCAAGCCAGCACGCTGCTGACCCAATTGGGCGCAGCGGCGCCGGAAATGGACTACGTGTATTATTTGCGCGAACGCTGAAGCGGTAGATGTGGGGGGGTGCGCCGTTTCGCGCCTCACTTTTCATGAATCACGATTCACCACAAGGAAAAGAACCATGCTCTGGGTCAAGGCCTTCCACCTCATTGCCGTGGTCACCTGGTTCGCCGGGCTCTTCTATCTGCCGCGCCTCTTCGTCTATCACGCCATGAGTACCGACGCCGCCTGTCGGGACACCTACAAGGTCATGGAGCGCAAGCTCTGGCGCGGCATCACCAATCCGAGCATGTGGGTGGCGCTGGGGCTCGGGCTGTGGCTGCTGTTCGGCTACGCTTGGCAGGCCTACCGGAGCGACGGCTGGCTGCACGCCAAGCTGGCGCTGGTGGCGGTGCTGATCGCCTATCATTTCTACCTGGGGCATCTGGTCAAGGTCTTCCGCGACGACCGCAACACCCGCTCCCACGTCTTCTACCGCTGGATCAACGAATTCCCCGTCTTTATACTCATTGCCGTGGTGATTCTGGTTGTGGTAAAACCATTTTGAGTCGGCCCGCACGGCCCGCTGTCGGTCTTTGCGCAATTAAAACAAACATTTCCGCACAAGGAGATTTCCATGCACATCATGCCGCGCCTCGCCAAACCCATCAGTACCCTGCTGATTGCCGCCACGCTCGGTCTCAGCCTGCCGGTCAGCCCGGCGCAGGCCAGCATGGTCGGCACCGACAGCGTGATCAACCAGTACACCAACAGCGCCGACCGTGAGCGCGTCCGCAATTTCCTGGAGCGCCAGGACGTGCAGGCCGAACTGGAGCGCCAAGGCGTCAAGCCCACCGAGGCCCTGGCCCGCGTGGATGCCCTCAGCGACGCCGAGGTGAGCAAGATCGCCGGCAAGCTCGACATGCTGCCCGCCGGCGGCGATGGCGTGGGTGCCGTGGTCGGCGCGCTGATCCTGATCTTCGTCGTGCTGCTGATCACCGATATCCTCGGCCTCACCCACGTCTTCCCCTTCGTCTATCATCGCCGCTAAGCCGGGCCCGCCCGCTTGCCGGAAAGATAGAAAGAGTAGTCCGTCGCGCAGGGAGAGGGCTTCCTCTCCCTGCCCGGTCTTGCCCCCATCCAGCCTTGAAAGGACCATCCATGGGCCGTCTGTGGTCCCTGTTTCTGCTGGTTGCCGTACTGTCCCTGGTCGGTTGCGCCAGCACGCCCCAGAGCGACCGTCTGCTGGGCGGGCCGGCGTCCATGGGCGGCCTGCCGCCGCGCCAGGAGCTCACGCAGGTGCCCTTCTTCCCCCAGGAAGCGCTCCAGTGCGGCCCCGCCAGCCTGGCCATGGCCATGAATTATCTGCCCGGCGCCGGCCTGACGCCGGAAGCCCTGCTGAACGAAGTCTACACGCCGGGCCGCGCCGGCAGCCTGCAGATGGATCTCATCGGTGCCGCCCGCCGCCATGGGGCGCTGGCCTATGTAATCCGCCCGGATCTGGAGGATCTGCTGCGCGAGATGGCGGCCGGGCATCCTGTCATCATCCTGCAGAATCTCGCCTTCAACTGGTATCCGCGCTGGCACTACGCCGTGGTGGTCGGCTACGACCTGGGGTCGGGCGATCTGATCCTGCGCTCGGGCCGCGAGGCCAGACAGCTGATGCCCCTGCGCGTGTTCGAGCGCACCTGGGCGCGCGGCGGACGCTGGGGGCTGCTGGTGCTGCCGCCCACCGCCTTGCCGGCCACCGCGCAGCAGGAGCCCTTTCTGACCGCGGCCTTGGGCCTTGAAAAGGCACGCCGCTGGGCCGCCGCAGCCCAGGCCTACGAAACGGCGTTGAAGCGCTGGCCGGACAGTCTGGGAGCGGCCCTCGGCCTCGGCAACAGCCGCTATGCGGACGGCGACCGGCCGGGCGCGGTGCAGGCCTTCTGGGACGGCTTGGCCAAGCATCCCGACAGCGCCGTGCTCCACAACAACCTGGCACAAACCCTGCTCGACCTGAAGAAGCCGTCCGATGCCCTGCCCCATGCCCAGAAGGCGGTGGAGCTGGATGCCGGAAATCCCGCTTTCCGGGACACTCTCGCGGCCGTGCGCACCGCCCTGGCCACTTTTCACCCCGACGCCGGACAATAAAAAACCGGACCAGCGGCCCGGTTTCTTGCGGGTGCCTGGATTCAGGCAGCGCCCTTCAGCAGCGGCCGCATCCCGCCGCGTGCCTGGCGGGCGATGAAGTCGGCGCGGCCGGGCTCCTGCTGGTTCACCTTCTCGGCGCACTGGGAAGGCTCGTAAGCGGCGGCGCTCAGCAGCACCTCCAGTTCGCACAGGTCCACCTTGGGCTCGGACCAGCTCTCCGGCTTGGCGCTCAGCTTGTCCTCCACCTTCCAGAACATGCGCGGGTTCCACAGGCGCAGCTTCACCCGCGGGTTCTGAAACAGGGTCACGCAGCGTTGATTCAAAGCGGCTTTATCCATCGGTCTTGCTCTCCTCTAGGAATGTCGACGCGGCCAGACCGCGCTAACGCCCTAGCATACTAAAAGCCAACGTAGGCGGCTACATAGGGGCCCTTGAGCCGGATGTCCGCCTTGGTGTCGCTCACGTCGAACTTGAGTTCACGGTAACGGTAGCCCGCCTTGATGCCGACGAAGGGCAGAGGGCTGTAGTCCACGTTGGCGTCGGCATTGATGTAGCGATTGCCGCCGTAGCCGATGCCGGAGAGATCGCCGTTCACCGACAGGCCGGTCAGCGGCAGGCTCACGCCGGCGGAAGCGCCAAGCGTCGGAATGGGCGCGGTCAACTCCTCCTGGGCGTTGTTGAGGCCCGACTGGCTGCGGATGTCGATGCGGGCATCAAAGACGTTCAGGCCCAACCCCAGGCTGGCATAGGCCACGGGCGTGCGCAGCAGCTTGTAGCGGTAGTCCGCCGCGTACTCCTTCAGGTCCACTTCCGAATGCAGCCGCTCGTTCACTCCGAAGGTGCGGCCGTTGAAAGTGATGCTGCGGCTGATGGTGGAATCCCCGGAGAAGCTGTAGGGCACGTAGCGGAAGCTGAAGCTATGCTTGCCCGCCCCGATGCGGAAGCCGGCAACGACCGGATTGCTCTTGTCCAGGCCCAGATCCGATTTCAGGTCCACCGTGGTTTCGGCATCGGTCTGCACCGTGCCGGAGATGTTGGCCTGCTCCACGCCCAGCGACGGCTGGAAATCCAGCGCGCTCGCCGGCGCCGCCAGAGCAGCCAGGATCATGCCCAAAGTAATGCCGTGATAACGCATGCAAACTACCTTCTGGTTAGGTGAATCGATCGTGCCTTCGCCGGAGACCGGCCGCACAGTGCAACGGTTTTATACCGCATCCGGGAAGATAGGACAAAGACGCGATTTGACCAAGGGAGCGCCTGGCGCCGCCGGGAGGCCGCCCGGTCTGGCATTGGCGCGTTCCAACCGGTATCATTGGGAGGATTTTTTGCAAACAACCGGTTGGAGCTGCCATGTCCCTGGATCAGAAGACCGTCGAACACGTTGCCCACCTGGCCCGGCTGGAACTGGCGCCCGCGGACGTGGCGGCGATGACTGCCCAGCTGGAAAGCATCCTGGGCATGATCGCCGAGATGCAGGCCATCCACACGGAGGGCGTGTCGCCCATGGCGCATCCGCTGGACCTCAGCCAACGCCTGCGGCCCGACGAGGTCACCAACGCCGATGAGCGGGAGAAGCTCATGGCCACGGCCCCCAACCAGGCGGCCGGCCTCTACCTGGTACCCAAAGTGATCGAGTAGTCCGCGCGATCCTCCGCTTTCCCGTACGCAGTACCCAGCCCACTTCGCGAAGCCAAGGATGATCCTTTGTCCGCCACAGATCTGACCGCATTGACGCTGACGGAGATGGCCGCCGGCCTGGCCGAGCGGCGCTTTTCCTCGCGCGAGCTGACCGATGCCTTGCTGGCCCGCATCGACGCCGTCAACCCCGGCCTGAACGCCTACATCACCGTGACCGCCGAGACGGCCCGGCAGGCCGCGCAGGCCGCCGACACCCGCCGCGCCGCAGGCGAGTCGAGCCCGCTGCTGGGCGTGCCCATCGCCCACAAGGACATCTTCTGCACCGAGGGCGTGCGCACCACCTGCGCCTCGCGCATGCTGGCGGACTTCGTATCGCCCTACGACGCCACCGTGGTCGGCCGCCTGAAGGCGGCGGGCACGGTGATGCTGGGCAAGCTCAACATGGACGAGTTCGCCATGGGCTCCAGCAACGAGACCAGCCACTTCGGGCCGGTGAAGAATCCCTGGGATGCCGAGCGCATCCCCGGCGGCTCCTCGGGCGGCTCGGCCGCCGCCGTGGCGGCGCGGCTGGCGCCGGCGGCCACCGGCACGGACACCGGGGGCTCCATCCGCCAGCCGGCGGCCATGTGCGGCATCACGGGCCTGAAGCCCACCTATGGGCGGGTGTCCCGCTACGGCATGATCGCTTTTGCTTCCAGTCTCGATCAGGGCGGCCCCATGGCGCGCACGGCGGCAGACTGCGCCCTGCTGCTCAACGCCATGGCCGGCTTCGACGACAAGGACTCCACCAGCAGCCCCGCCGAACGGCCTGATTTCACGGCGCAGCTGAACCAGCCGCTGCAGGGCCTGCGCGTGGGCGTGCCCGAGGAGTTCTTCGGCGCCGGCCTCGATCCCGAGGTGGGCGCGCTGGTGCAGGAGGCCATCGGGCAGCTGGAGAAGCTCGGCGCCACGGTGAAATCCGTGCACCTGCCCAACAACCCCCATGCGGTGAGCACCTACTACGTGCTGGCCCCGGCCGAGGCTTCCAGCAATCTGGCGCGCTTCGACGGCGTGCGCTACACCCACCGCGCCGAGAACCCCAAGGATCTCATCGATCTCTACAAGCGTTCCCGCGCCGCGGGTTTCGGCGCCGAGGTGCAGCGCCGCATCCTGATCGGCACCTACGTGCTGTCGGCGGGCTACTACGACGCCTACTACCGCAAGGCCCAGCAGGTGCGCGCCCTGATCCGCCAGGACTTCCTCAACGCTTTCCACGAGGTGGACGTCATCGCCGGTCCCACCACGCCGTCGGCGGCCTTCCGCCTCGGCGAGAAGACCGCGGATCCGGTGTCCATGTACCTGGCCGACATCTACACCATCGCCGTGAACCTGGCCGGCATCCCCGCCATGAGCATCCCCTGCGGCTTCACCCAGGCCGGCCTGCCGGTGGGCCTGCAGCTCATGGGCAACTACTTCGAGGAAGCGCGGCTGCTGAACGTGGCGCACCAGTACCAGCAGGCGACGGACTGGCATCGCAAGGCCCCGGCAGGCGTTTAACAAAAGGCGAATTCGATTATGGAATGGGAAGTCGTCATCGGGCTCGAGGTTCACGCCCAGCTCAACACGAAGACCAAGATCTTCTGCGGTTGCGCCACCCGCTACGGCGCCGCGCCCAATACCCAGACCTGCCCGGTCTGCCTGGCCATGCCCGGCAGCCTGCCGGTGCTGAACGCGGCCGCGGTGGAAAAGGCCATCATGTTCGGGCTGGCCATCAACGCCCAGCTCAATCGGGAGAGCGTTTTCGCGCGCAAGAACTACTTCTATCCCGACCTGCCCAAGGGCTACCAGATCAGCCAGTACGAGCTGCCCGTCGTCGGACGCGGCGAGCTGCTGGTGCAGTTGCCCGACGGCAGCGAGAAAACCGTGGGCATCACGCGCGCCCATCTGGAGGAGGACGCCGGCAAGTCCCTGCACGAGGGCTTCGTGGGCGAATCGGGCATTGATCTCAACCGCGCCGGCACGCCGCTGCTGGAAATCGTGTCCGAGCCGGACATGCGCTCGCCCGCCGAGGCGGTGGCCTACCTCAAGAAGCTGCATGCCCTGGTGCGCTATCTGGACATCTGCGACGGCAACATGCAGGAGGGCTCCTTCCGCTGCGACGCCAACGTGTCCATGCGCCGCAAGGGCGAGAGCCGCTTCGGCACCCGCGCCGAGATCAAGAACCTCAACTCCTTCCGCTTTCTGGAAAAGGCCATCGAGTTCGAGATGGAACGGCAGATCGACATCCTGGAGTCCGGCGGAACGGTGGTCCAGGAAACGCGCCTCTTCGACGCCAACAAGAACGAGACCCGCTCCATGCGCAGCAAGGAGGAGGCCAACGATTACCGCTACTTCCCGGACCCGGATCTCCTGCCGTTGATCTTGACCGACGCCCAGATCGAGGCGGCGCGGGAGAAGCTGCCGGAACTGCCGGACGCCAAGCGCGCCCGCTTCATGGCGCAGTACAAGCTGCCCGCCTACGACGCCGGCGTGCTTACCGCCAGCCGGGCGCTGGCGGACTACTTCGAGGCGGTGGCCTCACAGACGGACGCCAAGCTGGCCGCCAACTGGATCATGGTGGAGCTGCTGGGCGCGCTCAACAAGGCCGGCCTCGAAATCGAGCAAAGCCCTGTATCCGCCGAACAGCTGGGCGGCCTGCTGGCGCGCATCACCGACAACACCATCTCCGGCAAGATCGCCAAGGACGTGTTCGAGATCCTCTTCACCGAGGGCGGCACGGCCGATGCCATCATCGAAGCGCGCGGCCTCAAGCAGATCACCGACGCCGGCGCGCTGGAGGCGATCATCGACGAAATCCTGGCGGCCAATCCGCAGCAACTGGCCGATTATCGGGCCGGCAAGGACAAGCTCTTCGGCTTTTTCGTGGGCCAGGCGATGAAGGCCACCCAGGGCAAGGCCAATCCGGCGCAGGTCAATGAACTGCTGCGGCGCAAGCTGGCGGGCTAGCCCGCTTCACAAGCATGGCTTGAGGTTGATTCCGGTTTGAAGCGCGCGGTCCACCTTCGTCTTTTCGTCGCCGGCCTGCTGTATCTCATGGCCGGCGGCCTGGCCACGGCCCAGGTCCTGCCGGCTCCCGGCCCCTATCATCAACTGCTCGGCGACGTGCAGATCCATCGCGTCGAGCGCGGCGACAGCCTGAGCAGCCTGGGTGCCCGCTTCGGCTTGGCGCCTTCGGTGCTGGCCAGGGACAACGGCCTGAAGACCGATGCCAAGCTCAAGCCCGGCACCGAGCTGCTGATCGACAACCGGCACATTGTGCCGCTGCGTTCCGCGACTATCATTATCAATATCCCCCAGCGCATGGTCTTCGTCCTGCAGGACGGCGAGGCGGTGGCCGGCTATCCCGTGGGCCTGGGCAAGCCCGATTGGCAGACACCCACCGGCCCGTTCCGGGTGGTCGTGAAAGAGGAAAATCCCACCTGGGACGTGCCCAAGTCCATCCAGGAGGAGATGCGTCGGGAAGGCAAGGTGGTGAAGACCAAGGTGCCGCCGGGACCGGACAATCCCCTGGGCGCGTACTGGATCGGGCTGAACCGACCCGGCTATGGCCTGCATGGGACTATCGCCCCATTGACGGTTTATACATTTTCCAGCCACGGTTGCATTCGCCTGCACAACGACGACATCGCGGACCTCTTTGGCTGGGTGGAAAGAGGAACGACGGGCCAGCTCATCTACGAGCCCGTCTTGCTGGCGCGCCTGCCCGACGGGCGCGTCTTTTTGGAAGTGCATCGCGATGTATATAAAAAGGGCATCAATCTGGCGCGGGAGGCGGCACGGTTGATCCGGCAGTATCAACTCCAGGACCAAGTGGACTGGGATCGCGTGAACCAGGCGATTCTGAAAAAGCAGGGCCGAGCCGTGCTGATCAGCCCGGACCCGCTTGGGCCGTCACCTATTCCGAATGCAACGGAGGCACATGGATGAAGCGAACCGGAAAGCTGTTTGGAGATTCCGCTCACGCTTTGAATCGACGTCAATTTCTCAAGCTTGGCCTGGCCGGCGTGGCCGGCCTGGGCCTGCCCGCACCCGCGCTGGCCGGGCTGCTGAGCCCGGCCGGAGAACGGGCGCTGTCTTTCTACAATACGCACACGGGCGAATCGGTCAGGACCGCTTATTGGGCCGAAGGCGACTACCTGCCCGAGGGCTTGAAGGAAATTGACTTTATTCTGCGCGATTTCCGCGCCAACGAAGTGCAGGCCATGGACCGCAGCCTGCTGGACCTGCTGTACGTGATGCGGAATCGTCTGGAAACGCAAAAGCCTTTCCAGATCATTTCCGGCTATCGCTCGCCGGCGACCAATGCCGCCCTGCGCGGCCGCAGCAACGGCGTGGCCAAGCACAGCCTGCACATGGAGGCGAAGGCCATCGACATCCGCTTGGAAGGCGTGTCGCTGGCCCACGTGCGCAACGCGGCCCTGTCGCTGAAGTCGGGCGGGGTAGGCTACTATCCGGGCTCGAACTTCGTGCACGTGGACGTGGGCCGCGTGCGCCAGTGGGCGGGATAGACCGGCGCCTCTCGAGCCGCATGCCGTTGTCAGCGAAAGCCGGGTCAGCCCGGCTTTCGCCGTTTGTGCCGCCCGCATGGCGGCCAACTGTGCAGAAACTTTGAAGATTGCGCGGCGAGCGGCGCAATGGCTTGCCGATCCAGGCGGACATGATTCAATAATAGCGGACCCGCGGCGGCGCCCGCTCCATCCCCGGAAGGCGGCAGACCATGAGGCTCGGCATCACCTCCAAGCTCTTCCTCGCCATGCTGGCCCTCAGCATCATCGTGGCCGCCGCCATGGGCGTGGCCGTGCGCGTCAGCTTCAAGCAAGGCTTCCTGGATTACGTCAACGGCCTCCAGGCGCAGCGCCTGGAGGCCCTGTCCCGGGTGCTGGCGGAAACCTATCGGGAGCACGGCGGCTGGGATTTCCTGCGCGACAACCGCCGGCTCTGGCGCCGGCTGCTCCGCCAGCACGCCGAGGACGCTGCCCGCGGCCCGGCGGGCCCGCAGTCCGTGCCCGAACCGGTCCGGCTCAGCCCGCGCCTGTCCCTGCTGGACGCCGAGCGGCGGGTGGTGATCGGGCATCATCCGCCGGTGGCGGATGCGGTGCTGCGGCCCATCCTGGTGGACGGGCGCCCGGTGGGGTGGCTGGCGGCCGCGCCCTTCCGCCGGCTCACCAGTGCCGCCGACCTGCATTTCCAGGAACAGCAGCTGCGGGCCGCCTGGATCATCGCCGGCCTGTCCCTCCTGCTCGCCGCGATCATGGCCGTGCTGCTGGCCCGTGTCTTTCTGGCGCCGCTGAAGCGCATCACGGGCGCGACCCATCGGCTGGCGGCCGGCGATTATGCGGCGCGAGCAACGGTCGGCGCCCGCGACGAGCTGGGCCAACTGGCCGAAGACTTCAACCGCCTGGCGCACACGCTGGAAAGCAACGAGCAGATGCGCAGGCGCTTCATGGCGGACATCTCCCACGAACTGCGCACCCCGCTGGCCGTGCTGCGCGGCGAACTGGAAGCGCTGGAGGACGGCGTGCGGGCCTTGACGCCGGCCTCGCTCCAGTCACTGCAGGCCGAGGTGGCGATCCTGAGCAAGCTCGTCGACGATCTCTACCAGCTCTCGCTGGCGGACATGGGCGCCTTGAACTACCGGAAGGTGCCGGTGGACATCGCGCACCTGTTGCAGGTCGCCTTGGAGGCGTACCGGGAGCGGCTGGCCGCACGGCGGATCGCCCTGGAAACCGCGCTGCCGGACGCCGGCTCCCTGCGCGTGCTGGGTGACCCGGAGCGACTGGCGCAACTGTTCAACAACATCCTCGAGAACACCGTGCGTTACACGGACCCGGGCGGTCGCCTTCGGGTCAGTTGCCGGCGCGACGCCGACCGGGTGCACATCGACTTCCAGGATTCGGCACCGGGCGTGCCGGCGGAACTGCTGCCGCGCCTCTTCGAGCGGCTCTTCCGCATGGAGGGCTCGCGCAACCGGGCCAGCGGCGGCGCGGGACTCGGGCTCGCCATCAGCCAGCGCATCGTGGAGGCCCACGATGGCGAGATCCGCGCCCGGCCGTCCCCCTTGGGCGGCCTGTGGATCGCCGTCGCCTTTCCGCTGCTGGCGCAGTCGACCGTCCCCAACCCGCCCGAGGCGAGGCCGGCATGGCGAGCATCCTGATCGTCGAGGACGAGCCCAAGCTGGCGGCGCTGCTCGCGGACTACCTCGCAGCCGCCGGTTTCGAGACGCGCTGGCTCGCGGATGGTCGCGAGGTGATGCCCGCGGTGAAGGCCGCAACGCCGGACCTGATCCTGCTGGATCTGATGCTGCCAGGGCGCGATGGCCTGGAGCTCTGCCGGGAGCTGCGCGCTTTCACCGAAGTGCCCATCGTCATGATCACGGCGCGGGTGGAAGAGATCGATCGCCTGCTCGGACTGGAATTGGGCGCCGATGATTACATCTGCAAGCCGTTCAGCCCGCGGGAGGTGGTTGCTCACGTCAAGGCCATCCTGCGCCGGACGCGGCGTGCGGCGGGCAAGGCGGCGGACGAGCTGGGGCTGGTGATCGACGAGGCCCAGTACCGGGCGACGCTCCACGGCCAAGTGCTGGATCTCACGCCGGTGGAGTTCCGGCTGCTCCGGGCACTGGCCGCCGCGCCTGGGCGCGTCTTTCCACGCGACCGGCTGCTGGACAAGCTGTACACCGACCACCGTGTGGTGACCGACCGCACCGTGGACAGCCACATCAAGAATCTGCGCCGCAAGCTGGCCCAGGCCTGTCCGGAGCGGGAGCTCATCCATTCGGTTTACGGCGTCGGCTACAAGCTGGAGCTCTAGCGCACCCGCCCAATCTTCACAGTTTCTCCGCCATTCGCACACACTTTCTCGACAGTCGGCGCATAAGCTGTCCACGTGGGCCGCCAGACGGCCCATGCACCAGCCTCGACAAGGAGATGGCAATGAAGCGGAAACTTATCTTTTCTACCCTGGCCCTCACGTTCCTGAGCAGCGCGGCCTTGGCGGCGCCCGGCGAGTCCGGTCCGGGCCATCACCGCGGCGGCTTCGCCCACATGGACATCAACAAGGATGGCACGGTCACCCGGGAGGAGGCGAATCAGGCGCGGACCGAACACTTCGCCCGGCTCGACCGCAATCGCGACGGCCAGGTGAGCATGGACGAGATGGAAGCCGGGATGCGGCAGCGCCTGGCGCAGCGATTCAAGCGTCTGGATGCCAACAATGATGGCCGCTTGTCACCGGAGGAGCTGGCGGCGCGCAGCCAGGCGCACTTCGCCAAGGCCGATCGGAACGGCGACGGCGCGGTCACCCGCGAAGAGCTGCGCGCCCTGCGTCCGGCGGCGCAGCATCGTTGACCAGCAGACCCTGCCCGGGCATGACAGCAAGCCCCGCCGCAGCTTGGCTGCGGCGGGGCTTGCATTTGCCGGACGAGCGGCTGCGGCGTGGACACGCCACGCCGGGCGGTTAGCCGGCGAAGAGGCGGTCGACGGAGATTCTGTGCTGGTCATTGGAGCCGGCGGGCTTGACCTGCAGCTCGAAGGTATAGCGCTCCGGCGGGGTGATGTGGAAGGTGTCGATGTAATAAATGGCGTTGCCTTCCTGGACCCGACGCAGGCTCAATTTGCGCAGCTGACCGTACTGATTGGTGGCGGTGCCCTGGATGTCGGCGTTGACATGCCGGGTGGTGCCATTTTTTTCCCGTTTCAGCACCGCGACGCTGAGCATGGCCGTGTTCGCGCTGCGGCTGACGCCGTACTGACGCGCCACCTGCGGCGAGAGGAAGTCGGTGGTCAGCGTGCCGTAGTGGATCTCGTAATCGCCAAAGGTTTCAGCCTGGGCCAGCGGCGCACCCAGGGTCGCGAGCATCGTCGCCGTGAACAGCAAGGTCAAACGCCGGAAGATGCGGATTGCCTTCGACATAAAGCCTCTCCTGTGTGCGGGCGTTGGGATGATGTGCCTCTAAGTATAGATGATGCGCCGTCGGTTGCAGGTCTCAAAAAAGGGATGCCTGGGCATCCCTTGAAGGGCGTGGCGATCGGCGCGCCGGCTCAGGGGCAGGTGCTGGTATCGCTGGGCACTTTGCCGACCAGGCGCAGGAAGTTGGTGAACGGCGCCATGTTGCCCATGGCTTCGCCCTTGGGGCCTTCGAATTTCAAGCGGCCGAACATCATGGCCTTCATGGGACCATATTCGCCGCGGCCCATTTCCATCCAGCGGTCCGTTTCCGCCCACATGGCATAGTCCACGCTCTTGTCCAGCGCGGACTGCGCCTTGCCGCCGGACGTGCACCAGGCCTTGCCGTCTTTGTTGGCAATCTTCAGCTCGACGTGCGGGCTGTTCTCGCAGTCGGCCCGGTAGATCTGCATGAGCTTGTAGCCGCGGCCCTTGTCGTTCTTGATCCAGCCGGACTCCACCAGTTTGGTGGTCAGCACCGGATCCTGGTTCCAGGCGTTGCAGGCCTGCTTGGCCCATTCAGCGGACATGAGCACCGGCGCCGCCGAGGCGGTGGCGGCGCTCAAGGCAAGCAGTCCGAGCCCAAGGACGGATGCAATGGCACTTGCTTTTTTCATTCTCTTCTCCTCGTCGTAGGGTGTGATTTTGCTAGTGGCAAACTACCATAAGTAGTATAGTTACTGATTGGGAAGGGAAAGCCAGAATTCCTGGAAAAATTTTTTATAGCTTTATAAGCTGTGTGACCTTGTGGCCAGGCTTTGCCATTCCGGCTGCCGCCTTGGCAGGTGGCCCTTCATATCCCGAGAGCGATCGGACCTCAGCACGTCATTCAACAAGCGGCACGGCTCCAGGCGATTTTATCGTCCCGGCGGCCGGCTTGCGGGCGCGGTGTTTTCTTGTGGAGTAGTTCCTCGTGATCATTTCAGCATCGATTAAAGGTTGCCCATGAAACGTCGCCTGGCAGCCTTCCTCGGATTCCTGCTGCTGGCATTCTCCCTGGGTGCGGCGGGCAGCCTTCTGTATCTGGATCGCACGGTCACCAGCCGCTTCGAGGGCAAGCGTTGGCAGGTGCCCGCCCGGGTGTATGCCAGGCCCCTGGAGTTGACGGCCGGGCGCAGCCTCAGCGCCGATGAGCTGGTCGACTCCCTGGCCCGGCTCGGCTACCGGCAAAGTGCGCAGCCGCCGACCACCCCGGGCTACTACAAGCGCAATGGCAGCAGCCTGCTGCTCTACACCCGCAGCTTCGATTTCGGCGACAATCGCGAGCCCGCCCTGCCCCTGCGCATCGACTTCGCCGGAGACCGGATCAGCCGGGTGGCGCGGCTCAATGGAAGGAGCCAGGTAGAACTGGTGCGCCTGGAACCCGAGGAAATCGGGGTGTTCTATCCCAAGATCCAGGAGGACCGCATCCTGGTGAAGCTCAAGGACGTGCCCAAGCCGCTGATCAGCGCCATCGTGGCCACCGAGGATCGGCGCTTCTACGAGCACCACGGCATCGACATGCGCGGCATCATCCGCGCCCTCTTTCACAACGCCCAGGCCGGACGCACCGTGGAAGGCGGCAGCACGCTCACCCAGCAGCTGGTGAAGAACCTTTACCTCAGCAGCGAACGCAGCCTGTGGCGCAAGATCCGCGAGGCGATGATGGCGATCCTGCTGGAGATGCACTACTCCAAGGATGAGATCCTGGAGGCGTATCTCAACGAGATCTATCTCGGGCAGGACGGCAGCCGTTCCGTGCATGGCGTGGGCCTGGCCAGCCGGGTGTACTTCGGTGTCGGCGTCAACGAATTGGACTTGCCGCAATCCGCCCTGCTGGCCGGCATGATCCAGGCGCCGAACCTGTACAACCCCTATCGCAATCCCAAGGCCGCCCGCAAGCGCCGCAACGAGGTGCTCGACAAGCTCGTCGCGGCGGGATTCCTGGATCCGGAGCGGGCGACCCAGGCCAAAATAGCCCCGTTGGGCGTGGTCAAGGCGGCGCGCACCCTGGGGCCGACGCCGGCCTTCCTGGATCTGGTGCGCCGCCAGTTGCGCCAGAGCTACGACGAGGAGGCGCTGACCGCCGACGGTCTGCGCATCTTCACGACGCTGGATATTCCCACCCAGCGCGCCTTGGAAGCGGCCCTGGTCAAGCAGCTGCCTGCCCTGGAACGGCAACGGCGGCTGCCCGCCGACAGCCTGCAGGGTGCAGGCATCGTGGTGCAGCCGGCAACGGGTGAGGTGCTGGCTCTGGTGGGTGACCGCGAGCCGGGCTACGCGGGCTTCAACCGGGCCCTGGACGCGGTACGCCCCATCGGCTCACTGATCAAGCCGGTGGTGTATCTCACCGCCCTGTCGCGGCCTCCCCAGTTCACGCTGGCCACGCCGCTCGACGACAGCCCCTTCACCTGGCGCGTGAGCGACGGCGACTGGAGCCCGGAAAACTATGACCGGCGCTTCCGCGGTCCGGTGATGCTGTCCCGCGCCCTGGCCAACTCCCTCAACGTGCCGACCGCGCGGCTGGGACAGTCCCTGGGCCTGCCGGCCATTCTCAGCACCGCGAGCACCCTGGGAGTCACCCGGGAGATGCCCGCGCTGCCGTCAACGTTGCTTGGCGCCGCCGGGCTGACACCGCTGGAAGTCAGCCAGATGTACCAGCCCCTCGCCAACAGCGGCGCCCGCGCGCCCATCCGCAGCATCCGCGCGGTCTACACCGCCGATGGCAAGGCCCTCAGCCGCTATCCCACGCAGACGGTGCAGGCGGCGGATCCGCGCGCGGTCTACCTGCTCAACTATGCCTTGCAGCAGGTGGTACAGTCCGGCACCGCCACCGCCGTGTCCCAGTACATTCCGGTCGGCCCCGGCCTGGCCGGCAAGACGGGCACCACCAACGATCTGCGCGACAGCTGGTTCGCCGGCTACAGCAAGGACTGGCTGGGCGTGGTCTGGGTCGGGCGCGACGACAACAAGCCCGCCGGGCTGAGCGGCAGCCAGGGCGCGCTGCACGTCTGGGGACACATGGCGCGCAATTTGCGCCTGCGGACCAAGCCCTTCCCGCGCCCGAGCGGCGTGCAAATGGTGCTGGTGGATCCGCAGACCGGCCTGCAGCCAGGCGCCAATTGCCTGGACCAGCCCATGCTGGTGCCGACCGCGCCGACCGAAAGCGCGGTGGTGCTGGATCCCGAGACCGGCGAGCCCGTGCCCGCGCCGCCCCAGCTGGTGCCGGTGCGCCGCAATTACGTGGAGATGCCCTTCATCGCCGGCTCGGAGCCGCCCTTCGGCGATCCCTGCCCGATCTACACGCCGGAACCCGCACCCGGGCCCGAGGTGGAGCCGGGCTATGGCGGGCAGCAGCAGGGCGGCGGCGCGCCCCTGGGCAACGCCATCGACAATCTCATCCAGAACCTGGGGAACATCTTTCGATGAGCGGGGGCGTCGCACCGACGCCCTGCTGGGGTGACAGCCGTGGCGCCTAAATCCCTGCTGCGCCTGGCCGGCCAGGCCATCGGCCACTACCGCATGATCCGGCCCGGCGATCGCCTGCTGCTGGGCCTGTCCGGCGGCAAGGATTCCTTGTCCCTGCTGCACGTGCTGCTCGATCTGCGGCGCCGCGCGCCGGTGCACTTCGACCTGGCCGCGGTGACGGTCGATCCGCAGAGCCAGGATTTCGATCCCAGCCCGCTGCAGGACTACGTGCCCAGCCTGGGAATACCCTATTTTTACGAGAGCCAACCCATCCTGGAGCGCGCCCGGGCACACATGGGCAAGCACTCCTACTGCAGCTTCTGCGCCCGCATGAAGCGCGGCACCCTCTACGCCTGCGCCCGGCGCGAGGGGTACAATGTGCTGGTCCTGGCCCAGCACCTGGACGATCTGGCCGAGAGCTTTCTCATGTCCGCCTTCCACAACGGCGAGCTGCGCACCATGAAGGCCCACTACCGCATCCGGGCCGGCGATCTGCGCGTGATCCGCCCTTTCGTGTACGTGCGCGAGCGCCAGACCCGCGCCTTCGCCGAAGCGGCGGGCCTGCCGGTCATCAGCGAGAACTGCCCCGCCTGCTTCGCCGCGCCGACGGAAAGGGTGCGGATGAAGGAAATCCTGGCGGCGCAGGAAACCATTCAGCCGCATCTCTTTCAAAACCTTCTCAGAGCCATGCGTCCGCTCATGGGGGATGGGCAGGAAGTGTTCCGGCAGGGCGGCGCAGCGGGTCTGGCGGGTACACCGGCCGAGGAGGATTGATCATGCCTGATTACCGACAACGCTTTACCTTCGAGCAGCAACCCATCCGCGGCGAGATCTGCCAATTGGCGAGCGTCTACCAGCGCGTGCTCAAGCAGCACGACTACCCGCCTCTGCTGCAGGCCTGGCTGGGCGAGATGCTGGCCGCGGTCAGCCTGCTGAGCTCCACCATCAAGTTCGATGGCAGTCTCATCGTGCAGATCCAGGGCCAGGGTCCGTTGCGGCTCCTGGTGGGGGAAAGCGACCCCAAGGGCGGTTTGCGCGCTTACGCGCGCTGGGACGAGGAGGCGCGTGACCGCTTTGCCGGCTCGGAGGGCGATCTGCGTGATTATTGCCAGGGCGGGCTGATGGTGATCACCATCGATCCCGGCCCGGGGATGGAGCGCTATCAGGGCATCGTGCAGTTGGAGCAATCGCTGGCCGCCAGCCTTGAACACTACTTCGTGCAGTCCGAGCAACTGCTGACCCGCCTGTGGCTGGCCGCCGATCCGGCGGCTGCCGGCGCGGCCGGCCTGCTGCTGCAGCGTCTGCCGGAGTTGCGCGGCGATATGGACGACTGGGTGCGGGTGGGACTGTTGGCCGACACCCTGAGCTCCGAGGAGCTGCTGGATTGCGACAGCAAGACACTCCTGCACCGCCTGTACCATGAGGACGATCTCCGCCTCTTTACCCCGCAGCCGGTCTACTTCGCCTGTCATTGCTCGCGGGAGCGGGTGGAACGCATGCTGCGCAGCCTGGGCGAGGCGGAGCTGCAGGATATCCTGCAACAGCAGGGCCAGGTGGAAGTGACCTGCGAGTACTGCCAAACCCCCTATCACTTCGACCCGGTCGACGTCGCCGAGCTGCTCGCCAGCGAGCATCCGGGGCTCCTGGATTCAGAACGGATTCACTAAAGGAAGCGCAGCAGGCAAGCGGACTTGGCCGCGCCCGTGCCGCTGCGTGAGCCCGTCCCAAGCTGTACGCTCAGTATTTCGAGGCAAGCATGGCCCTCTACGCGATCGGTGACTTGCAAGGCTGCCTGAACCCGTTCGAAGCCCTCCTGGAGCGGATCGGCTTCCGGAAGGGTCGGGATCGGCTATGGTTGGCCGGGGACCTGGTCAATCGCGGGCCGGACAGCCTGGGCGTACTGCGCAGCGTTTACGCCCTGCGCGGCGAGGTGCAGGTCGTGCTCGGCAATCACGACCTGTACTGCCTGGCCCGGGCCGCCGGCGTGCTCGAAGCCAAGGACGGCGATACGCTGTCGCCGCTCCTGGCGGCGCCGGATGGCCCCGAGCTGTTCGACTGGCTGCGCCGGCAGCCTTTCTTGCATGAGGATGGGTCTGCGGGCTGGTGCATGGTGCATGCCGGCCTGCACCCCGACTGGGATCTCGAGCTGGCGCGCCGGCACGCGGAGAGCCTCAGCGCGCCGCTGCGCGGCCCCGGGTGGCGGGAGTTCCTCGCCATGCTGTGGGGCGGCCCCGCGCCCGCGCGCTGGGAAGACTGCGGCAGCGAGGAAGAGCGCCAGCGCTTCCGGGCCGGCGTCTTCACGCGTACCCGTCTGGTGACGGCGGACGGGCGCTTCCACTGGCCCGCCAA
The DNA here is from genome assembly GCF_000423825.1 of Thermithiobacillus tepidarius DSM 3134. Lineage (NCBI taxonomy): Bacteria > Pseudomonadati > Pseudomonadota > Acidithiobacillia > Acidithiobacillales > Thermithiobacillaceae > Thermithiobacillus > Thermithiobacillus tepidarius. The sequence goes on along the minus strand of NZ_AUIS01000005.1, from coordinate 88,453 downwards.
GCCGCCCCAGGAATCGTCCTCCTATCAACCTTGGCACGCCCTGTACCTGGCGCGGCATCCGGGCGTGCGGGTGGTCTGCGGCCACTGGGCCGCGCAGGGCCTCGTGCGCCAGGAGCGGCTGCTGGCCCTGGACAGCGGCTGCGTCTGGGGCAAGCAGCTCAGCGCCGCCCGTCTCGACAGCGGTGCGGCGCTGGCCCCGGTGTGGCAGCAGGCTTGTCCGCAGGCGGCGGCAATGAAAGACGAGGGATGAGCCAGCAGCACTGGGCGAATGGCTTGGGCGGGGATGGGTAACGCGGCGATAGCGCTTCCCATGCCGGCTCGCTCCTACAGCAGGACACGGCATCGGCGCGCCTTGCGGCTGAAGCCGCTCCTGCCCTGACCGGGCCGCCCCGCCCCCAGCCCCAGCCCCAGCCTCAGCCGTCGGCCTGGTGCAGCTCCGTGTAGATCAGCGCCACCCCCATGCGCACGAACTCCTCGAGTTCCGTGAACTCCTGCTCCTGCTCGGGAGCGGGGAGGTCGGGATCGAGCCCGGCTTGGGTAATGGCCTCGAAGTCGGTGGCGAGCTCCTGCGCGTCGCCGGGCAGGGGCTGTGGCGCGCCAGCCAAGCGCAGGCCCAGCAAAAAGCCCTGGCACCAGGCGGCCAGGGCTTCCACCCGCTCTTCCAGCGGGGCTGCATCGGGCGGGAGGAGCAGACGAAACGCGAAAGCCTGATCTCCGCTCAGTTGCCTGCCCATCTGCATCAGGCCGCCGGCGAGGCTGGCGACGAGCTCCTTGTGGGCTTCCGCCCGCGCCTCCCCCAGCACCAGGGGCAGCCAGTCTTGGACACCGGGCAGGCGCGGGCCGCAGACCATGCCGGCCAGCATGCCGTGAGCCTCCGCCGGGCCGATCAGGGCGCCGGCGCCTTGCAGCGACTGGCGGAGGGCGAAAAAGTCCAAGGCGGCCACCGGCTGTAGCGCGTTCAGCCGCGGCCGCGGCCGGGGTGGCGACTGCGGAACTCCTCGCGGAGCCGCTGCTGTTCATCGGGGCTCAGGCGCTCGAAGTCCTGGCGCTGGCGCCGGATCTGCTCGCGCTCCTCCTGGGGCATGTTGCGCCACTGTTCCAAGCGCTTTTGCAGCAGCGCCTTTTCCTCCGGACTCAGGTCGCGGTTGTCCCGGGCCAGCTGCCAGGCCTCCTGGCTCCAGAAGGGCTGGGCCGGCTCCGCCGGCGCGGCGCCGTAAGCCGCCGGGGCCAGGCACAGGGCGCACAGCAGCGCGCCTCGGTGAAACGCTGTCTTCAGCATGGGTTCCAATCCACTACGCATCATGGCTGTTGTTCTTGATAAGATCGGGGTGTTCCGCCAGCCACTGATAGAACTCCAGGTCAGACAGCATATCCACGGTCTGCGGGTCTTCCAGCAGCTTGGCCGTATCCAGTTCATGGTTGATGCCGTTGTTCATGCCGGTATGCATTTGCCAGCTGAGGCCGATGACCAGCAGCAAGGTGGCCATGGCGGCACCGAGGCGGTACACGGGCGCCATGCCCGGCAGCGGCCGTTGGGCGCGGGCGGGGCGCAGGCGGGGGTGCGGCAACGCATCAAGCCGCCGCAGCACGGCGTCCGCCAAGTCGGCGCGCCGGCGACAGCGTGGACAATGGCGCACATGCTCGTCCACCCGTGCGGCCATCTCGGCGCGAAGCAGACCGGCGCGCCACTGGTCCAGCAAGGTATCGTCCGGATGCGAGAGTGCCGTTACACTCGAGTCCTGTCTGAACGTGCCGTCAATCATTGTCTGTTCCCCTTCCCCGCTCGAACTCCGGGATCTCTCCCGCAAGCTTCTCTCCCCCGTTGGCGTCCTGTTCCACGAAATTCTGCAACTGTTCGCGCAGCTTGGCCAGCGCCCGGAAGTGATGGGTCTTCACGCTGCCCTCCGAGCACTGCATGGCGACGGCGGTTTCCTTGACCGACAGACCTTCCCAGTCGCGCAGCAGAAAGGCTTGGCGTTGCCGCAGGGGCAGGGTGGCCAGGGCCTGATCGATGGCCAGAGCCATCTGCTTGCCGGCCGCCCGCCCCTCGGGGGTCGGCGCGCCATCGGCCACGCGCACGTAGACCGGTTCTTCGTTCTCGTCGGCGGAATCGTGGCGCCAGGGCAGGAAGAGCCCCAGCATCTGCTCCACCTTGCGGCGCCGCTGCCAGTCCACCAAGCGCCGGTTTAAAATAGTATAGAACAGCGGCGCCCATTCCTCCGCGGGTTTGTCGGCGTATTTCTCCATCAGCTTCAGCATGCTGTCCTGCACCAGGTCGCGGGCCGCTTCCTCGTCATGGAGGGCGTACCAGGCCATGCGATAGGCACGCCTTTCCACCTGCCGGAAAAACGCATCGAAGTCGACGGGCACGGCGTGCTGTTCAGCCACGGTGCCCCGCGGATGCAGAGGAAACGTCAGGCCGTGCGCGTGGCCGCTCATGGCTGCACGCTCCCTGCCGGGCGACGGCCAACGGGCCGAAGATGGTGGCCGGACGGACGTGCATGTTCAGGAAATCCGCCGCGGCGGCCGCGGCGCGGCGCGCGAGTCGCCAAGGTGGCATCGGGCAGCGCAGAACAGAGAATACTCATCGCCGTTACTCCAGACAGTCAGGATGGGCTCGGAGGCCATTGCTGAGGATATAACGACGTGGCGCATGAGTGGTTGACGGAGGGGATTGGCTGCCGTCAGAAGGTCAGGACCTTTTCCGATTGGCGAATGCTGGCGACCAGCGTCTTCATGGAGCCTTTCTCCACTCCCGGCAGCAAATCGCCTTCCGACTTGCACTCGCGGGTCAGGCACATGCCGCAGGCCTGGACGCTCATGCCGAGTTCGATGAATTCGCACAGCATGTCCCGCTGTGCCTGCAGCCGCTCGTCCTCGATCTCGGGGGTTTTCAGCGCCAGTTGCAGCGCGCCTTCCACCAGGAAGAGACAGACGGTCTCCCCGTCGGCGACGGCGGCGCCGGCCAGGCGCAGGGCCGTGAAGGCGGGGTTGCCGGGGGCATCGGGGCGGGATTGGATGATAATGGTCCAGCTCATGCAGTGTTCCTTAGCGGGGGGAAACGCGAAAAACCTTGTCCGGGGCCGGCGCGGTGCTGTTTGCGGCACGTCCCGACGACATGCTGTCTATTATAGCGCATGCCGGCGGCGTTGCACGGGCGCGGCGCTCGCCGGCTCTCAGTCCCGCAGGAACTCCGGCATGGCCAGCGCGCCGCGGTGCAGGGCGGCGTTGTAGTAGCGCGTGGCGAAGGACTTGGCGGCGGCGTCCGCATGGCGGAATTCCTCCAGCTTGACACCCTTGCCGCCCAGGGTGGCGCTCCACCAGCCGGATGGATAGGTGCACTGGGGGAAGTGCAGGGTGGCCACGTCGCTGGCGCCGGCCTCGCGCAAGCGGGCGCGCACGCTGCGGATCAGCTCGGCATGGAAAAGCGGGGACTCGCTCTGCCCCACCACGACACCCCGTTCGCCCAGGGCGCGCAGGCAGTTGCCGTAGAACTGGGCGGAAAAGAGCCCCGCCGCCGGACCCACCGGATCGGTGGAGTCGATGATGATCACGTCATAGCTGCCCGCCGGCGCGTCGGCCACCCACTGGATGCCGTCCTGGAAATGGAAATGGGCGCGCGGGTCGCCGTTGGCTTCGCACAGCTCGGGGAAAAACTGCTCCGCCACCCGGGTGACCCGCTCATCCAGCTCCACCATGTCCACGTGCCGGACGCCGGGATGCTTGAGCACCTCGCGCAGGGTGCCGCAGTCGCCGCCGCCGATGATGAGCACGCGCTTGGGATCGGGATGGGAAAAGAGGGCCGGGTGGGACATCATCTCGTGATAGACGAAGTTGTCCCGGTCGGTGACCATGACCAGCCCGTCCAGGGTCATCAGAGTGCCGAAGCTTTCGGTGCGGAAGATTTCGATGGTCTGATAGGGGCTCTGCTCCCGATGCAGAACTTCGAGGACCTTGAGGCTGATGGCCGAGCGGCCTTCTTCCCAGCGCTCCGAGTACCACAGTTCCGTGCTCATAGTGCCTCCATGGAAAAGCAAGGCTCAGGCGGGTCGCAGTCTGGCCGAGCCGTGGGTTGCGGGATTGGGGATGGGCAACGGCCGCCCGCGGACGGACGGCCGTGGGCGCCGTCAGGCGCTGGCGGCCAGCTTGACGGTGACTTGGCTGGGGTCCACGCCCATCATGTCCACTTGGCCGCGCTTCATTTCCATGGTGGACACCTGCTGGGCGCGCAGGGCTTCCTTCAGGTAGGTGAGGCCTTGCTCCGGGAAGACCGTGTCGCCGCAGGTGAAGATGTCGACGGCGGCATAGCCGTACTCGGGCCAGGTATGGATGGCCAGATGCGATTCGGCCACGATGACCGCGCCGCTGACGCCATACGGGGAAAAATGGTGGAAGGTCTGGGTGACGATGGTGCAGCCGGTGCGGCGGGCCGCTTCCAGCATGGCATCGGTCACGAGGTCAACATCGCTGAGGATGTTCTTGTCGCAGTGGTAGAATTCTGCAACGATTTGATGTCCCAAAGAGCGCATCGGTCAAGCCCCCCCTAACAAGAGAAAGCCAGCTGACGGTCCTCCGCTTTGCGGAGAAAGGCCAGCGAGCGGCCGCTTAAGAAGTAGCTCCCGTGCACCCCCAGACAGCCCTAGGTTTTGGATTTGGCGTATTCCCCTGAGGGTTTGGGCCGCTTCGGCCGTCGGTGACGGCGTTTCCCCCCGGTGCAGCTTTCGGTGCCGTGGAAACAGTGAAAGCGGCGCATTATAGGGAGGCGGGCCGCGGGATGCAAGACTTTTTGCAGGGTTGCTTAACTCCGCGACACGGCATGATATACTGGGGACGCCACGAGGACAGGAGTGGCATGGCCCCGCCGGCGATCGGCATTGCCGGCGGGGCGCACCGCCAATACATAAGGAGCAAGGACATGTCAGCCGCCCACAAGGTGGAGCTAAGCCAGTTTCTGAAGCACCAGCATTTGTGCGAATCCCTGACCATGCAGGAGATCAACACGCTGCTGGAATACGTCACCCACGCCCATTTCTCCAAGAACGAGGTCATCGCCGACATCGGCACCCTCGGCGAAGCACTCTATTTCGTGGTGAAGGGCGAGGTGGCCCTGATCTACGAGGCGCCCACCGGCGATCAGCAGGAGGTGGGCCGCATGGTGGAGGGGGAGGTGATGGGCGAGATGTCCTTCTTCGACCGCCGCCCCCGCAGCGCGCGGCTGGTGGCCAAGAGCGAGGATACCCAGGTGCTGGTCCTGACCCGCGCCCGCTACAAGCGCCTGCGGGTGGAGCACCCCTACATTGCGGTGAACCTGCTGGAGCACGTCATCATCAGCCTGGATCACCTGTTCCGCCGGGTGTCCCAGGATTACACGGAGTTTTCCAGCTACCTGTACGGTCGCGGGAAGTAGCCCTAGACGGGCGGGTGGCGCAGGATCTCCCGGAGCCGGTCCAGCCGCGCCAGGGGATCCTGAAGTTCCAGCAGCTCCTGCTTGTCCCGGTTGTCGATGGGCAGCAGCTGGGCCAGGCGCATGCCCACCCAGCCGGCATCGTCCAGATGGGCGCGATCGCCCAGCACGGCGGGGCCGAATTCGCGGCAGATTTCGGCCAGAAAGATGCCGAGGTCCTGCAGGTCGTCGGGCAGCGGGGTGGCGGGCTCGCCGGGCAACAGCGCCGCGTCGGCCAGCACCAGCCGGTCCCGGAGGGACCGGCGCTCCACGCGGAAGCGGTGTCCGCCCTGAACTTCGATCTGCAGGATGCCCTGCTCCGGCATGTCCCAGTTGATGATGTGGGCGAGAGTGCCCACGTCGAAGGGCTCGGCCGGCTCCCCCACTTCCGCGCCCTGGCGGATGAGGGCGATGCCGAAGGGCCGCTCGCGCTTCAAGGCGTCCGTCACCATGTCCAGGTAGCGTGGCTCGAAAACGCGCAGAGCCAGCCGGCTGCCCGGAAACAGCACGGTGTTCAGCGGAAAGAGCGGGAGTTGTTCTATGCTTTCGGGCATGGATCGGTCCTGCGCGATGGATGACGGATTCCACCAAATACCCGCATTATAGCACCCGTACCTGGTCCCGGTGAGGACTCGCCCGCCTTGCCCCCTTGCATCAACGGATCGACATGGCCCTACCCCTGCATTTCAGCGCGCCGCCGCCCCTGTCCCTGTACGTGCACCTGCCCTGGTGCGTCAGGAAGTGCCCGTACTGCGACTTCAACTCCCACGCCCTGCGCGGGGCGCTGGCCGAGGATGCCTATGTGGATGCCCTGTTGGCCGATCTGGAGCGGGATCTGCCGCTGGTTTGGGGACGTCACGTGGAGACCGTGTTCTTCGGCGGCGGCACCCCGAGCCTGTTCAGTCCCGAGGCCATCGACCGGCTGTTGTCGGGGATCCGCGCCCGCCTGCCGCTCTCGCCCTTGGCGGAGATCACCCTGGAGGCCAATCCGGGTACGGTGGACGTGGCGCGCTTCCAGGGGTTCCGGGCGGCGGGCATCAATCGCCTGTCCATCGGCATCCAGTCCTTCGCCGACGGCATGCTGCAGCGCCTGGGACGCATCCACGGCGGCATCGAAGCGCGGCAGGCGGCGGCCGCGGCGCGGGCGGCGGGCTTCGACAATTTCAACCTGGATCTGATCTTCGGCCTGCCCGGCCAGGAACTCGAGCAGGCCTTGGCCGACGTGGAGGCGGCGCTGGCCTTTGCGCCCTCGCATCTGTCCCTCTACCAGCTCACCCTGGAGCCCAACACCCCCTTCGCCCACGAGCCGCCGCCCGGACTGCCCGACGACGATGCGCTCGGAGAGATGGAGGACGTGCTGCGGGAGCGGCTGCAGGCGGCGGGGCTCGGCCGCTACGAGATATCCGCCCACGCCGCGCCCGGCCAGCAGGCGCGCCATAACCTCAATTACTGGCGCTTCGGCGACTACCTGGGCATCGGGGCCGGCGCGCACGGCAAGATCACCAGCCATGATCGTGTCCTGCGCACCACCAAGCCGCGCGGTCCCGAGCAGTATCAAGCCCAGGCGCTGGGCAGCGGCGGACTGGGCGAGCGGCGCGAGGCCGCGGCCCGCGACCTGCCCTTCGAGTTCGCCCTGAATGCTTTCCGCCTGGTGGACGGCTTCGAGACCCGCCTCTTCGAAGAGCGTACCGGCCTGCCCTTGGTCAAGGTGCAACAGGCCCTGGAATCGGCGGAACGGCAGGGGCTGATCGCCTGGGACTTGCAGCGCATCCGTCCCACGCCGCTGGGCCTGCGCTTTTTGAACGATCTGCAGCGCCTGTTCCTGCCCCCGGACGCCTGACGGGACGGTCTTTCGGAAGAGGCCGGAGCGGGCGGCCGGTGGCATCATGACAAGCGACGCCCGGTCCCACACCCGCCCGAGCCGGCTTGCTTCGTCGCGGGCGTTTTACCGGTTCCGCGGAAACAAGCTAAGATAACGCGGCCGAGCATTCGGCGCTTGGCTACAATTGAAGTGACGCACTGCGCAGTCCGGATGCGGAAGGGCCGAGCGGGCCGCGCTTCGCCGGCCATGCTCCGGTGGCCGCGCCACGCAGCTCTTCTTGGGCATGAAACAGAACGGCATTGGGAGTGCCAATTTGCATCTAGTCGACACGACCATGTTTTTTGCCCGGGAATCCGGCGGGGTCAAGCGCTATCTGACCCAGAAACGGGCCTGGCTGCAGCGCTATCGGGTACTGCGCCACACGCTGGTGGTGCCGGGAGCGCGCAACAGCCCGCACAGCAACCCCGGCGTGGTGACGCTGCGCAGCCCGAAGATCCCCTTCGGCCACGGCTATCGCCTGCCCGTCAATCTGGCGGCCTGGGGCCGCACCCTGCGCCAGTTGGAGCCGGACCTGATCGAGGCCGGCGATCCCTATCAGCTGGCCTGGCTCAGCTTGCGGGTGGGCCGCGATTTAGGGGTGCCGGTGGTCAGCTTTTATCACTCCGATCTGCCGCGGCTGGTGCGCAGCCGCTTCGGCGGCATGGCCGGCGCCGCTACGGCCGCCTATGTGCGGCGCCTCTATGGCCGTTTCGACCTGGTCTTGGCGCCGAGCCAGGTGATGGTGGACAAACTGCATAGCTTGGGCATCATGCAGGCGCGCTATCAGCCCCTGGGCGTGGATCTGGAGCGCTTCCGGCCCGAGTTGCGCGACGCCGCCCTGCGCGCCCGCCTGGGCCTAGCTGCGGATACGCGCCTGCTGATCTACGTGGGCCGCTTCTCCCGGGAAAAAAACCTGCCTCTGCTCTTGCAGGCATTGGAACGCCTCGGCCCCGCCTACCACCTGCTCATGGTCGGCGCGGGCGCGAACCTGCCGCCGCAACGCAACGTGACCTACTGGCCCTACCAGTCGGACACGGCGGATCTGGCCGGTCTCATCGCCAGCTGCGACGCCCTGGTGCATCCGGGCGATCAGGAAACCTTCGGGCTGGTGGTGCTGGAAGCCATGGCCTGCGGCCTGCCGGTGGTCGGCATGGCGGCGGGCGGCGTGGCGGAGCTGGTGGACCCGAGCTGCGGCTTGCTGGTGGAGCCCGGCCGCGCCGCGGCCCTGGCCGAAGGCATTGCCGCGCTCTTCGAGCAGGATCTGGCGCAGCTCGGATGCAACGCGCGCGCCAAGGTGGAGCGCCTGTACGGCTGGGACCGGGTGATGCCCCGCCTGCTGCGCCACTACGCCAGCATTCCCGCCCTGGCCGGACGCCTGGATCTGAGTCGCCTGCCCGTCCAGTATGCCGTTGACTGATGCCCGTCGCGCCCTGTGCGTGTCCCTGCATGACGTGGCGCCCGCCACCTGGCCCGCCTGCGTCCGCATTCTGGAAGCCCTGCATGCCGTGGCGCCCGTGCCCGTGACCCTGCTGGTGGTGCCCGACTACCACCGGCTCGGCCGGGTCGACCGGGACCCCACCTTCGTGCGCGCCATCGACGCGCGCCTGGCCCAAGGCGACGAAATCGCCCTGCACGGCTTTTATCATGTGGACGACGCGCCCCAGGCGCGCACGCCCTGGGGGCGGCTGCGGCGGCGCTTCTACACCGCCGGCGAGGGAGAGTTCGCCGCCCTGGATGCGGCGCAGGCGCGGGAGCGCCTAGAGGCCGGCTTGGCGCTCTTCCAGCGCCTGGGCTGGTCCGCGCCCGGCTTCGTCGCGCCGGCCTGGCTCCTGGGTGACGGCGCCTGGCAGGCCTTGAGCGCCCTGTCCTTTCAGTACACCACCACCCTGCAGGGGCTGCACCACCTGCCCAGCCGCCGCTTCATCCCCAGCCAGAGCCTGGTCTACAGCGTGCGCTCGCCCTGGCGGGTGTGGCTGTCGCGGCGCTGGAATCCCTTCCTCTTCCAGCGCTTGCAGGACAACTCCGTGCTGCGCCTGTCCCTGCACCCGGCCGACGCCGCCCATCCGCAGGTGATGCGCGACTGGCAGGATTTCCTGGCGCGCGCGCTGGCAGATCGCGTGGCCATGACCAAAGAGGCCGCCGTTCGCGCATGCGTCTGAAGCACTCCTTCGCCCTGCTGCTCATCGTCAGCCTGACCCTGTCCGTTTCGGTGCCGATCTTCTACGGCGGCCTGGAGAGCTTCCGGGTGCTGGGCCGCCTGCCCTTGTGGGGCATCGCCCTGCTGCTCGGCATGGTGCTGCTCGGCTGGCGCCTGAACGCGGCACGCCTGCAGCTTTTGGGCGGCAGCCTGGGGCTGCGCCTGAGTGGCCGCCAAGCCTTGTCGACGGTGGTGGCGACCGAGTTCGCCAGCGCCGCCACCCCGGCCGGCTCCGGCGGGCCGCCCACGCTGGTGTTCCTGCTGACGGAGAAGGGGCTGAGCACGGGGCGCAGCGCGGGGATGCTGGCGGTGGACGCGCTGGCCGATCTGGTGTTCTTCGGCACCGCCATTCCCATCGCCATCCTGCTCTTCCTTTCGCGCAGCGGCGTCAGCCATCCGCTGCTCTTCGGCGGGCTGCTGCTGACGCTGATCCTGGCGGGGCTGGCGCTCTTGTGGCTGGTGGTCCACAAGCACCGCAGCATCCTGCTGTGGCTGGGCAACCTGGCGCGGCGCATCCGCTTCCTCGCCCGTTTCCGCTTCCGCATGGCGCGCATGGTGGTGCACTTCCGCCAAGCCGTCGCCCTGCTGATACGCATGCCGCTGCACCGGCTACTGGCCCTCTATCTCTTCACGGCGGGCCACTGGCTGCTGCGCTACAGCGTGCTGGCGGTGCTCTTGTGGCTGCTGAAGGAGTCGGTGCCCTGGGCCTATCTCTTCCTGGTGCAGTCCATTCTGCTCTTCGGCGGCCAGATCCTCTTGCTGCCGGGCGGCGGCGGCGGGGTGGAGATCGGCTTCGGCGCCCTGCTGAGCACCTATCTCAACCCCGCCACCAGCGCCCTGACCCTCATCGTCTGGCGCTTCTGCACCTTCTACTGGTATCTGCTGGTCGGCGCGCCGGTCTTCATCCTGCAGACCGGGCGGGCGGCGCGCCGGCTGCTGGCGCCCGCCGGCTGATCAGCTCCGGCTGGGGTGGCGGCCCACCTCGCTGTCGTCCTGCTCCTTGGGCGCGGCCATGCCCGCCGGGGCAATGGTGCAGATGGCCCCCGGCGCGTCGATCTTCAGCACCAGGGATTCCTTGATGGCGAAGTTGAAGTGGGTGGGGTCGGGAATGGTGTAGTCCACGTGCAGGTCCTCGCCGATCAGGAGGGTGCCCGCCTCGGGCGTGAGCAGCAGCGCGCCCTCGATCTGGGTCTTGTAGATGCCGGCGGTGCACAGGCTCTTGAGGTGCTCGATCTGCACCAGGTCGCTGCCGTCCGGATAGCGGCGGAACAAGCTGTTGTAGAGCCGCGGCGCCAGCACCAGGGCGTAGGGGCCGCGGTAGCCCTGCTCGTCCAGCAGGGTGACGGCCGCCAGCACGTCCTTGAGCACCTGCTCCACGCTTTCCCAGTCGCCGCCTTCGAGATGGTTGCGGCCCTCCGCCGTGGCCAGGCCGGCCTGGCCCAGCTCCGGGGCGCCGCGATAGACCAGCTCCTCCTCGCGCAGGGTCACGGCCATGGTGGCATTGCGCACGGGCGTGAGGTCCAGGGGCTGGCCGTGCTCCAGGTGGGCCGCCACCTGCCGGCGGCTGAGGACGAAGCGGCGGAAGATCATGGGCACCGACAGGGGCCGGGAGACCACGGTGATGGCGTCGTGGAAGTTGTCGTGGTGGCGCAGGTCGTCGTTGCCGAGCTCGAAGGTGGTGAAGCCGGGACCGAAGGGACCCTCCACCGGCAGGATGCGCCGGCCGGTCAGGAGATCCCGGGCGGTGGCCACCGCCGCGGCTTCCATGCGGGAAATCAGGTCCGGGTCGAGGAAGGGGATGGTCACGTTCATGTCAGTCTCCTTTCAGATCACCGACGGTGAAGCGGCGCGGGCTGGCCGCGGGCTGTACCTCGTCCGCGGGACGGGTGGCGCCGGATTCCGTCTTGCCCGTGTTTTCCTCCTCCAGATGCGTGATGTCCCCGGTCGTGAAGAGGTACTCGCGCAGGTTCTTGTCCAGCTCGGGCATCTGGCGGCGGAGCCACTCGAGCACCATGGCCGCGTGCTCCATCTCCTCCTCCATGTTGTGCAGGAGGATGGCCTTGAGCGCCGGGTCGCCGCAGGCGTCGGCGCGCTGCCGATACCAGTCCACGGCTTCGAATTCTTCCATGAGGGAAATGATGGCCCGGTGGCGATCCTGGGTTTCCGGGCTCAGCTTGGCGGGGTCTTCGTGCAGGCCTTCATGAGACATGATCCACTCCCTTCTTGCGTGAAATCCGCCCGCGCTGGCGGGCGGGATGGCAGATGGATGAAGCAGAAACTACACTCGTCAACTTAGAACAAACGGCTTGGATTCAGTTTAATAATAGACGGGCACGACGCCAGGTGTCGCCATGGCCTTGATTGCCGCGCCCGCGCCGACGATTTCGGCTTCGGGGATGAAGTGGGTCTCCTCCAGGCCGCGCTTCTTGTAGCAGCCGGCGCAAACCCAGATGGTGGCCTTCTGGGCCAGCAGGAAATCCAGCAACTCCTTCACGCTCGGGAAAGTGGGCTCCTGCAGACCGTCGACGTAGTTGTCGGCGCGGGCCAGGTGCACGCCATCCAGGCTCAGGAACAGGGTGACCTGATGGCCTTCGGCAAGGGCGTTTTTTGCCAGCACCAGTCCCACGGTGGCACGGTCCAGATCGTTGGCGGCGTGGGTGATGTTGACGAAAAAGTGACTCATTTTATTCTCCTTTCTGGGATGTCGAAACAGCAATAAAATAGCATCCCATGAAAAGCTCCCACAAAAAAGCGCCCGCCGGCGTGTCCCTGGAACGCGCCTTGTCCAAGCTGGGCGTGGCCTCGCGCACGCAGGCGGCGGTGCTGATCGGTGCGGGGCGCGTGCGCGTCAACGAGCGGGTCGTGCGGGACGGCCGGTACCGGGTCGACATGCACCGCGACCGTATTTTCCTGGATAACGTTCTGCTGCGCCCTCGGACCAAGGTCTATCTGGCCCTGCACAAGCCAGCGGGCGTGACGACCACGCGCAGCGACGAGCAGGGCCGTGCCACGGTCTACGATTGTCTTGGGGAGTGGGGACGCGAGGACGCCTGGCTGGCGCCGGTGGGTCGCCTGGACCGGGCCAGCCAGGGCCTGCTGCTCTTCACCAACGATACGCAGTGGGCCCATCGCCTGCTCGATCCCGCCAGCCACGTGCCCAAGACCTACCACGTGCAGCTCGACCGGCATCTGGATGCCGCGGCCCTGGAAGCCATGCGCCAGGGCCTGGATCTAGGCGCGGGCGAGCGCACCCGGCCGGCAATGGTGCGCGTGCTGCGTCAGGGGGAGAAGACCCAGTGGCTGGAGATCACTCTCGAGGAAGGACTCAACCGCCAGATCCGGCGCATGGCCGAGGCGCTCGGCGCCGACGTGCTGCAGCTGGTGCGGATATCCATCGGCCCGCTGACGCTCGGCGAGCTGAAGCGGGGGGAGTACCGCCTGCTGACGCCGGCGGAGGTGATGGCGCTGGGACCACGGCGGGGCAGAACTGCCTCCTGAATGGGCCGGCGGCACGGCCAAAGTCCATCGCGAGCAAGCTCGTTCCTGCAACTCAAGCCCGGCCTCTGCGCTCCCTGCAGAAGCGAGCTTGCTCGCGATCGGCGCCACTCCGCCCCCGGTTGCCAGGGACCACCACGATTCAGGAAACGGGTGCCAGATTCCCGGTTGCCAGGAAGCAGGGTTGCTCCAGGACCAGCGCTTCGAACTCGGCGGCGGGCAGCGGCCGGCTCATCCAGTAGCCCTGGCCGTAGTCGCAGCCGAAGCGCTGCAGCGTCTGGAAGTGTTCCGCCGTTTCGATGCCCTCGGCCAGGCAGCGGCGCCCCAGGGTCTGCGCCAAGCCGATGATGGCGCGCACGATGGCCGCGTCATCGGGATCGGTGGCCAGGTCGCGCACGAAGGACTGGTCGATCTTGATGACGTCCGCCGGGATGCGTTTGAGGTAGTTCAGCGAGGAATAGCCGGTGCCGAAGTCGTCGATGGCGATCTGCAGGCCCAGCCCCTTGAGCGCGCCGATGGTGCGGATGCTGGCTTCGGGATCCAGCATGGCGGCGCTTTCGGTGATCTCCAGCTCCAGTCGGCAGGGATCCACGCCGCTGTTGGCCAGGATCGAGCGCAATTTGGCCACGATCTCCGGATCCTGGAACTGGCGGGTGGACAGGTTCACCGCCACCTGCAGGTCCAGGCCCTGTGCCGCCCAGGCTTGCGCCTGCCGGCACGCCGCCTGCAGCACCCAGGCGCCGATGGGCAGGATGAGGCCGGACTCCTCCGCATAGGGGATGAACTCGGCCGGACTGCGCAGGCCGTGCTGCGGGTCCCGCCAGCGGATCAGTGCTTCGGCACCGACGACACGGCCGCCGGCAAGCTCCACCAGGGGCTGGTAGTAGAGCACGAATTCCTGCTGCTCCAGCGCCCGCCGCAGATCCTGCTGCAGTTGCAGCCGTTGCCGGCTGCTCTCGCCGAGGGCTTCGGCAAAGAGCACCAGATTGTTGCGCCCGCGGCGCTTCGCTTCGTACATGGCCGCATCGGCATGCTGCAGCAAGGTGCCGGCACTGCGGCCGTCGTCGGGGAAGAGGCTGATGCCGATGCTGGCGCCGAGCTGGAAGCGGCGCTCGTCCACCGGGAAGGGCATGTCCAGCACGGCCAGCAGCCGTTGCGCCGCCTGGGTGGCATCCTCGGCGCCGGCGGCCGGCAGGATGGCCAGAAACTCGTCGCCGCCCAGGCGGGCGAGGATATCCTCGTCGCGCAGGTTGTGCTGCAGGCGCGCCGCCACCTGCCGCAGAATGCTGTCGCCGATGGCGTGGCCCAGGCTGTCGTTGATATCCTTGAAGCGGTCCAGATCGAGGAAGAGCACGGCGAAGCGGCTGTTCTCCCGGCGCGCCCGCGCCACCTCGTGCGCCAGCTGCTCCTCCGCCGCCAGCCGGTTGGGCAGATCGGTGAGCGGATCGTGCCGGGCCTGGGCCAGCAACGTGCGACTGTGGTCCTCCTCCCGCCGCACGACGAACTTGCCGACACCGAGAAAGATGGCGAAGTAGATGACAAAGCCCGCGAACACCGGAGCATTGTGCTCCCACCAGCGCATCCACAGCAGCGTCTGGGGCACGGAGACGTAGGCGGTCATCCCCATGGTGGGCAGCCGCGCGTAGGCGCCCAGGCGATTGCGGCCGTCCGCCATGACCCGCCCCTGGAAGAAGCCGGTGCGCTGCGCCGGCCGGGCCCGCAGCGCCTGCATCAGCGGCCCCCGGGCGCGGGTCAGGTAGACGCGCTCCGGCTGCGGCGCGGGCCAGCGGCTCTGGTGATAGCCGTCGTCACGCACCAGGCCGATGCTGGTGCCGGGCAGCAATGGAATGGCTTGCCACAGTGTGGTCTTCTGCTGCACCGGGATGCTGGCCTGCAGCACCAGCAGCGGGCGGTTGCGGGCGTCGCGCACGGTGTGGCGCAGCGGAATACGCCACTGCCGCACCACCAGGCCATACTGGGTGCGGCCGACCACATAGGCGGCCGGCGACTGCATGTCCGCGCGCAGGGTCTGCAGGAAATCCGGGTGCCGGCGCAGATCCGGCAGCCGCGAGCCGGGCGCGGCCGCCGAATTGGCGAGCATCTGGCCGTCGCTGCTGAAGATCGCCATGCTGGCGATTTCCTCGTGGCGGGACCGGAAGGCGCCGAGCAGGGGCAGGGCATCCTGGGGACGCTGCAGCACGTCACGCTCGAGCAGGAGCTGCCCGAGCAGGTCGAGTCCGCTGCTGACGCTGGCGAAGAAGTGCTCGCTGCTGGCGGCGGCGAAGCTGGCCTGGATGGCCAGGCTGTTTTGCAGATCTTCCTTCTCCTGACGCCAGCTCAAAAAGCCGTACACCGCCAGCGCAAAGAGGCCCAGCACGAGAAAGGTCGTGGTGGCAGCCCGGAGCAGGGTGGCGAAGGAATTGCGGAATTGGGGCCTGAAAGCGAGTTTCATCAATCCGTGCGTTGAATGGCCTTGTAGTTTTATGATTAGCAGCTTAATTTTAAGCAATATAGTTCATGGCGGCCGTTTTGCATCGTCAGGGATTGCCCTCGGCCGGCCCCTGATTACACTCGAAAAATTTTGAATTGTTGCAGGAAAGATGCCTGAATCCATTCCCGAGAACTCCGTCGGCCTCGTCACGCCGCAAAGCCGCCACTTCAGCGAGCCCCTGCTGCTGGAGTGCGGCCGCACCCTGCCCGAGTACACGCTCGCCTACGAGTGCTACGGCGAGCTGAACGCCGACCGCTCCAACGCCGTGCTCCTCTGCCACGCCCTGTCCGGTGACCACCACGCGGCAGGCTATCACAGCATGGCCGACCGCAAGCCAGGCTGGTGGGACGCCCTGGTGGGACCGGGCAAGCCGGTGGACACCAGCCGCTTTTTCGTGGTCTGCGCCAACGTGATCGGCTCCTGCAAGGGCTCCACCGGGCCGGCCAGCACCAACCCCGAAGCCGGCAAGCCTTACGGGCTCGATTTTCCGATGGTCACCGTAAAGGACTGGGTGCAAACCCAGGCGCGGCTGGCGGACGTGCTGGGCATCGCCCAATGGGCCGCGGTGGTGGGCGGCAGCCTGGGCGGCATGCAGGTGCTGCAGTGGGCCATCGACTTTCCCGAGCGTCTGCGCCACGCCGTGGTGATCGCCGCCACGCCCAAGCTGTCGGCCCAGAACATCGCCTTCAACGAGGTGGCGCGCCAAGCCATCATGACCGACCCCGACTTCCACGAGGGCCGCTACTACGAATTCGACACCAAGCCGCGCCGGGGCCTGGCGCTGGCGCGCATGGTCGGCCACATCACCTACCTGTCCGAAGACGCCATGCGCCAGAAATTCGGCCGCGACCTGCGCAACGGCAAGGATTTTTCCTTCGGCTTCGACGTGGAGTTCGAGGTGGAGAGCTATCTGCGCTACCAGGGGCGCAGCTTCGTGGAGCGCTTCGACGCCAACAGCTACCTGTACATCACCAAGGCGCTGGATTACTTCGATCCGGCGGCGGCCTACGACGGCAACCTCACCGCTGCCCTGGCCGGGGTCACGGCCCGCTTCCTGGTGGTCTCCTTCACCTCCGACTGGCGCTTTGCGCCGGCGCGCTCGCGCGAAATCGTCACCGCCCTCTACGCCAACAATCTGGAGGTGAGCTACGCGGAGATCGAGGCGCACCAGGGCCACGATGCCTTCCTGATGCCCATCGCGCAATACGTGGAGGTGTTCGGCGGCTACATGGACCGGGTGGCCCGGGAGTGCGGCGCATGAACGGGTTGCGTCCCGACCTCGACATCATCGCCGGCTGGATCCGGCCCGGCAGCCGGGTGCTGGACCTGGGTTGCGGCGACGGCACCCTGCTCGCCCATCTGCGCGACCATCGCAAGGCCACCGGCTACGGCGTGGAGCTGGACGATCTCAAGGTGGCCGCCTGCATCCGCAACGGGGTGCCGGTGATCCAGCAGGACCTGGACCGCGGCCTGAAGGAATTCGGCGACCAAGCCTTCGACTACGTGATCCTGTCCCTGACCCTGCAGGCCACCGCCTACCCCGATCAGTTGCTTCTGGAGATGCTGCGGGTGGGGCGCGAGGCCATCGTCACCTTCCCCAACTTCGGCCACTGGCAGGCGCGCTGGCAGTACGGCGTGCTGGGCCGCATGCCGGTCACCGACGCCATGCCGCACCAGTGGTACAACACGCCCAACATCCACCTGTGCACCATCCGCGACTTCGAGGCGCTGTGCGACAAGCGCGCCATCCAGGTACTGGAGCGCAAGGTGCTCGACGACCAGCGGCGCGACAGTTGGCTCAACCGCATGGCCCCCAACCTCTTCGGCGAGATCGCGCTGTACCGCTGCGCGCGCCTGCCGCTGGGCTGATGCGCGCCGCCTGGGCCGTGCTCGCGCTGCTGCTGGTACCGCCCGCGCTGGCGGCGGACCTGCTCAAGTGGCAGGACGCCCAGGGCCGCTGGCATTACGGCGACACGCCGCCCGCCGGCCGCGCCCGCGCCGTGCAGGCTGCGCCGGCGCCGACTCCGGCCGACCGCCAGGCCGCCGACGCCCGAACCGCGGCGCTGGAGCAGTACAACCGCGCCAAGGACCGGGAGTGGGCCGCAGAGGCCCGGGACCGGGAGAAGGCCTGGCGTGCCCGCACTCGCGCGACCGAGCGCCTGTCCCGGGACGGCCGCGCTGCGATCAGCGGACCAAGGCGAGCACGCCGATGATGATCAGGTACAGGGCAATGACGTAGTTCAGCAGGCGGGGCATGATGAGGATCAGGATGCCCGCGATGATGGAAAGGACCGGTTCCAGCGCCAAATGCAGTGTCATCTCGCCCCTCCTGCCATGATGGAAATGTTGCCATTGTAGGAGCCGGCCGTCCGGGCCGGCCTGGGTTTTTGGTCCTATACCCGCCGGCCGGGGAAATGCTGGGATAATGATGGCACAGCAGTGCGAGGAGGTGGCCTATCAAACTGGAACTGATCAGCTTTGCTCTCTGCCCCTACGTGCAGCGCTCGGTGATCACGCTGCTGCACAAGCAGGTGCGCTTTCAGGTCACCTACATCGATCTGGCCCACAAACCCGACTGGTTCCTGGCCCTGTCGCCCACGGGCAAGGTGCCGGCGCTGCGGGTCAATGACGAGACGGCGCTCTTCGAATCAGCGGTGATCAACGAGTACATCGACGAGACCACGCTGCCGCGCCTGCATCCCGAGGACCCGCTGGAGCGCGCCCGCCACCGCGCCTGGATCGAGTACGGCGCCGCGTTGCTGGCGGAACAGTTCGCCATGATGACTGCGCAGAGCGAGGAGGGGCTCGCGGCCATCGAGGCGCGCTTCTTCACCAACCTGGCGCGCCTGGAAGGCGTCGTGGCGACCCCCTTCTTCCGCGGCCGGCGCTTTTCCCTGGTGGATGCCGCCTACGCGCCGCTCTTCATGCGCCTGGAGATCCTGCACGCCTGGCGGCCCATGCCGCGCTGGGACGAGCTGGCCAAGCTGCGGGCATGGAGCCGGGCGCTCATGGAGCTGCCGGCGGTGCGGGACTCGGTACCCGCCGACTTCCGGGAGCAGTTCCGGATGTACCTGCGCGACAAGGGCAGCGTGCTCGTCAAATAGGGCGGGCGCCTGCAGCGGGCGGCGGTTCAGGCCGCGCCGCCGAAGCGCAGGCCGCCGAACACGACGGGCTTCAGCGGCGTGCCCGGCCGGTAGCGGCGGGTAGGCGTGCTGACGCTGGAATGGAAGCCCCAGTGCCCGGCCTGCCGCAGGAAGAGCCCGAGCTCATGGTGATACTCCTTGTGCCAGCCGACCTGGTAGACCAGGGCGTAGACCAGCAGGCCGCGCGCCTCGGCGGGCTCGTCCGGGTCCGGCAGCAGGGCGCGCGCGGCCGCGAAGCGAGCCGGCTCCCGCGCCTCCAGGATCTCCTCCACCGCTACGCCCTTGACCAGCATGGCGCCGTAATCGGCCCGAAAATCCGCCGGATTGGGATATTCCCGGTAAAAAGCGTTGCCGCGGCTGTAGGTGCGCCAGATGAAATCGGTGTCGCCCGCCTTGAAGGCCGCGAAGCGGGCACGGAAGAGGGCACTCGGGGAGTCGGCGGTGGCGTTCATGGATGGCGTTCGCGTCGGACAGGGAAAACGAAGGAATTTTAACCGCAATCGCGGTGTTTTGCGTTATGCTAGCGCGTGCGACATTCATCGACAGTACGGCCCAGGCGACAGGAGGAACAGAACCATGAGTGACCAGGATACGCTGCGGCATGGCGAGGGCACCACGCATTTCGGCTTTCGCGAAGTGCCCGAGTCGGAGAAGGCCACCCTGGTGGGACAGGTGTTCCAGAGCGTGGCGGGCAAGTACGATCTGATGAACGACCTCATGTCGCTCGGCATCCACCGCCTGTGGAAGCGCTTCACCATCGATCAGGCCCGCGTGCGCCCCGGCTATCAGGTGCTCGACGTGGCCGGCGGTACCGGTGACCTGGGCGCGGCCCTGGCCGAGCGGGTCGGCCCTGGGGGGCGCGTGGTCATCTCCGACATCAATCCGGCCATGCTGGAGGTGGGACGCAACCGGCTGGCGGACAAGGGCATCGTCGGCAACGTGGAGTTCGTGGAAGCCGATGCGGAAAGGCTGCCCTTCCCGGACGACAGCTTCGATGTCGCCACCCTGGCCTTCGGCATCCGCAACATGACCCATCCCGACCAGGCCCTGCACGAGCTGTACCGGGTGCTCAAGCCCGGGGGGCGGGTGTTGATCCTGGAGTTCTCCCACCCCACCTGGCCCGGCGTCGGCCCGGTCTACGACCTGTACTCCTTCCATGTCCTGCCGCGCCTGGGCCAGTGGGTGGCCGGCGACCGCGACAGCTACCAGTACCTGGTGGAATCCATCCGCCGCTTCCCGGACCAGGAAACCTTCAAGGGCATGATGGAGACGGCCGGCTTCGATCTGGTGGAGTACTTCAACCTGTCCGGCGGCATCGTGGCCTTGCACAAGGGGATCAAGATTTAGCCCATTGATCCGTGCCCGGGCCACGGCTGGCCCAATGCTCAGAATGGCCGAAGGAGCGGGCTGCGCCCGCTCAGCCTGGCCGACGGGCCCGACGCTCCCGCCTCTCCCCGCCGCTGTTGCCGAACCTCCCCTCCGTTGCCGAACAAACAGGGCCGTCGCGCGCTCCAAGTCTTTGATGTTTCCATGGCGACATTCCGCTGCGTTCTTGTGCTATTACTTGAATTGAAGGCCCAACACGAGGTACCGACATGGACAAGCTGACCAGACCGATCGACGAGCCCCAAGTGAAGTGCGAGGTGTGCTTGAAGGAAATTCCGCAATCGGAGGCCGTCAATCCGGAGGCGCAGGATTACGTGCTGTTCTTCTGCGGCGTGGACTGCTACAGCCGCTGGAACGAGGAGGCGGCACGACAGAAGGCGGGCGGCAAGCGCTCCTAGCCGCGTCGGCGCCCAAGCGCGGCAAGGAGGGGGGAATGGCTGACTACGATTACCTCATCATCGGCGCGGGCTTGGCCGGCGCCAGCGCGGCGCAGGGCATCCGCGAGCTCGACCGACAGGGCAGCGTGCTGCTGATCGGGGGCGAGCCGGAGCCGCCCTATCACCGGCCGCCGCTGTCCAAAGGCTTGTGGCTCGGGAAAAAGCGCGAAGAGGACATTTACGTCAAAACCGCTCCCGACTGGCAGGCCATGGACGTAGCGCTGCACCTGAACGATGCGGCAGTGGAGCTCGATCCCGGTGGCAGGACGGTGACCACTGCCCAAGGGCGGCGCTTCGGCTTCGGCAAGCTGCTCCTGGCCATGGGCGGGAAGCCCCGCCATCTGCCGGACGCCGTACGGGAGCATGTTTTCACCTTGCAGACCCTGGCCGACTACCGCAAGCTGCGCGCTCTGGCTGCCCAGGGCGGAAACGTGCTCATCATCGGCGGCAGCTTTATCGGTGCCGAGATGGCCTGTGCCCTGGCGCAACAGCCGGGGGTGCGGGTCGATATGCTCTTTCCGGGCCCCGGACCGCTGGCCCAAATGTTGCCGTTGCCCCTGTCCCTGCTCCTGGCCGAACGCTTCCGCGAGCACGGCATCCATCTACGCCCCGAGGATCGGGCCGTGCGGATCGAAGCGACGGACAAAGGCAGCCGCGTGCTGACGGAGCGGGGCCAGGTGCTGGAGGCGGACTGGATCCTGGCGGGCGTGGGCCTGGAGCCGAACACTGCGCTGGCAGGCAACGCCGGCCTGCGGGTGGACGACGGGGTGCGGGTCGACGCCCATCTGCAGAGCAGCCATCCGGGCATTTATGCCGCGGGCGACCTGGCCAACTATCCGGATCCGGTCTGGGGCGATGC
Organism: Thermithiobacillus tepidarius DSM 3134; assembly: GCF_000423825.1. Taxonomy (NCBI): domain Bacteria; kingdom Pseudomonadati; phylum Pseudomonadota; class Acidithiobacillia; order Acidithiobacillales; family Thermithiobacillaceae; genus Thermithiobacillus; species Thermithiobacillus tepidarius. The sequence goes on along the minus strand of NZ_AUIS01000005.1, from coordinate 67,141 downwards.
GGTGCGCATCGAGCACTGGGACAATGCCGTCGCCACCGGCCGGGCGGCGGGCCGCAACATGGCGGGTGCCGAGACGCCCTTCACGCATCAGAGCATGTTTTTCAGCGACTTGCTGGACATCGGCTTCGAGGCGGTGGGGCGCCTGTCCAGCCGGCTGGAGACCTTCGTCGACATGCCGGCGGACTACCGCCAGGGCACCGCCTATTACCTGCAGGGCGGCCTGGTCCGGGGCGTGCTGCTCTGGAACAATTGGGATCGGGTCGAGGCCGCCCGGGCGCTGATCGCCGCGAAACAACGCCTGGGGCCCAGCGAGCTGCGCGGCCGCCTCCGCTAGGCTGCGCATCGGCGCGGCTGCCCCTGCTGCCATCAAGCGGTCTGCGCTGACCGCTGTCAAATCCGCCTTGCCCGAAAAGCCGACCCGCCCGATCCGCCATGGAGGCGGCGGCGTTTACATGCTGCTGCGGTACCGCTCGTAGAAGTGCAGGACCTTGGGCACGTAGCTGGCGGTCTCCGCATAGGGAGGCACGGCGTAGCCGTAGCGCACCACGGCGTTTTCGCCGGCGTTGTAGGCGGCCACTGCCAAGCGCGTGTCATTGTTGAACATGCGCAGCAGGTCCTTCAGATAGCGGGTGCCGGCCTGGATGTTTTCCCACGGGTCGAAGAGGTTGGTGGCCCCGTAGCGGCGGGCGGTGGCGGGCATGAGCTGCATCAGGCCGGTGGCGCCCTTGCGGGACACGGCATTGGGGTTGTAGCCCGACTCCGCCGTGATGACGGCATGCACCAGCGCCTTGTCGACCATGTAGGTGCGGGCGGCGTCTTCGATCATTTGCTCGAACTGGGCGCGCCGGGCCGCATTGGGGGTACCATAGCCCCGCGCGGGAGCGGCGCCCGCGGCGGGGTTTTGCGGCCGGCTCACGGCGCTGCGCATGTAGAGCTTATAGAGCTTGTTCTGCCGCACGTTGCTGATGTGCAACACGCCATCGGCATCCGTGTAGGTATAGATGTCGGCATGGGCGGTCGTGATCCCCGCGCTGCAGATCAGCATGCTCGTGGCCAGACTGGCGAAGAGAAGTGGTTTCTTATTCATGTTTGACGCGGCGAGTGATCGATCCTGTCAACAGTGAGTGGCTGATAGCCAGCAAGAATCTTGCCAAACAATTACTTAGCGGTTCCCTGATTGCGGGGCGGCGATGTGACAAAAATTGTCACCCTGGCCCGCGATACGGGATTCGGGTGACAATTCTTGTCGGGACGCAGCCCTTGCGGCTCATCCGGCCGGAGCTGCATTTTACATCATTATAGATGAAATCCTACTTGACCACGCGCAGGCCGGGGCGCTTGCCCGGCGTGCTGGGCGTCGTTTCCGGCGCCGGTGGCGAGGGCGGGGTCGCGGGGGCCTCCGGCTCGCCGAAGACCAGCCCCTCCTGGGTCTCCGTGGCGTAAATGGCCACTACCGCCGCAGTCGGGATTTCCAGCTTCATCGGCTTGCCCCCGAAGCGGGCCATGAAGCTGATCCAGTCGTTGCTCATCACCAGTCCGTGGGTCGCGCGCGGGGCGATGTTGAGCGTGATCTTGCCGTCTTTGGCGTAGCCGGCGGGCACCTGGACGCCCGGGTAGTCGGCGGCGACGAGCAGATGGGGGGTGTGATTCTGATCCAGGCACCACTCATAGATGGCGCGGATGAGATAAGGCTTGGCAGTGGATGGCAACATGGCATCTCCTCCGTTCGGGGAAATCATAATCCATTTGCCTGAAATTGCCAGCGTGCGCCGACGCCGGGGCGCGCCGGCCGGCCGCCAAGCCTCGTCCTGACAGACGGCAGGGCTCTCAGCCCTCCACCCCGGACCAGCCTTCCTCCTCCATGGCCTGGCGCAGGCAGCGCAGCGCCCGCACCTGCAGTTGCCGCACGGCTTCGCGGCTGGTGCCGACGCGGCTGGCCACCTCTTCCAGGGTCAAGGGTTCACCGTCGTCCAGACCAAAGCGCAGGGAGATCACCTGCCGCTGCTTGGCACTGAGGGCGTTCATGCAGTGCTTCAGCGCGTTGCGGACCCGGTCTTCGTCCAGGCTGGACTCGGGGGCCTCCATGTCGGCCTCCAGATGGTCGAGAAGGGTATGCTCGGAATTGTCGCTCTGGGGCGCATCCAATGATAAAACCTGAATATCCGACCAGGCATCCAGGGTATCGGCCTTGGCGGCGGGGGCGTCAGCCGTGTCCGGGTGCTCGGCGCGGGCTTGGTTTTTCTGCTTGCGGGCGTGCAGGGACTTGGCCAAGTAGTCCGGCAGCCGGATCAGGCGGGAGCGGATCAGGGAACGCTGCATGCCTTCACGGATCCAGAAGGTGGCGTAGCTGGACAAGCGGGTGCCCATCTCCGGGCAGAAGCGGTCGACCCCGCGAATCAGGCCGATGTTGCCCTCCTGGATCAGGTCGCCCATGGGCAGCCCCTTGTTGCCGTAGCCGCGCGCAATGCCGATGACCAGCGGCAGATGGCTCTCGATGAGCCGCTGACGCGCCTGGGCGTCGCCGGCGCGCAGCCGTGTGACCAGGGCCTTTTCCTCCTCCCAGCTCAAAAAGACCGTGCGCTTGGCGGCCGACAGGTAGGTGTTGGGCACGGGGGTGTCGTCCGTGTCGGGCGCGGCCTCCTGATCGCCGGCGAAGGGCTGGCTCTCCAGATCCAGCGTCGGCACGCCGTGAAAAACTTCAGGGGCGTGATCTGCGTAATTCAAACTTTCCATGAGCATAATCCTGATCAAGTGAAACTCAACAGCCCGGGCGGCTGCGATGTGCTTGTCCGGCCGGGCGGAAGACGCCGGCGGCGCGTGGCCGCCGCGGTGATCATCTCCTTGCCCAATCCTTAAGCAAGTTGCACACCAACTTTGCCGGACGGTGAAAAAGCTGAGAAATGGCGCGGCTTGCGGCCGAGGGGTGACAAACTTTGTCAATCAGGGGAAGACAAAGACCGGAGTCTGGCCATTTGTTGCGCAGCTAAGTGCAGGCAGGAGCGGTGGAAAAACACGCCGACGACGACTCGGGCCAGCGGCGTGTTTTCGACGGGGTACTGGAAGGCGAATCGATCAGAGCATGGCTAACGCCGTGCCGCCCCGGCGGGGCGCAGCTCCGGGGCCAAGTCCACCAGCCACGCGGCGACCGAGCGGATGAGTGCCTCGCTCGCCTGATCCAAGGCCCCGGCGCCGCCCTGGGCATTGGGGCGCGGCGCCGGGGCTTCCTGCTGGAAGATGCGCTGGGCGAGGACCTGGTGATTGCTCAGATCGACCAGGGTGAAGCGGGCGCGGACCACGCCGCTGCTGCTGCGGCTATCCGTGAAGACCTGGCTGAAATCTTCCAGGCTGACCCGCAGCGCATAGTCGGCCCGTGCACCGTCCTCGGGGCTGAGGACGCTGGCGAAGGGACCACGTGCGGCCAGGTAGGCGCGCAGCCGCTGGGTCAGGAGCTCGGAGACCGGCGCCACCCAACTGCTGCTGGCATAGGGCTGCAGGTTCTCGCTGCCCGCGTAGGCGAGCCGATAGTAGATGGCCTGGCTGTCGAACCAGCTGGGGGCTTCGGCCGTGGACACCAGCAGCACCGCCTGCAGCGGCCTGGCGGCGGGCGGAGAGAGCGGCTCTTCGTTGATGCGTCCCAGGGAGTACTCCCGCAGGGCGCCGCCGCCAGCAGGCGGCGTGATCATCGTGCAGGCCTGGAGCAGAAGAAAGGGAAGGAGCAGTGCTAGCAAACGGTGGGCGCGACTCAAGGCTTGGCCTCCTCGGCGGTGGGTGGAGTGAACCCCCGCTCTCCGGGCCCGGGGGCGGCCCGACCCTTGCCGAATACCAGGCTTTGGGGGCGCTGCTGCAGCTGGGTGGCGAGCCGGTCGAAGCTTTCGCTGGTGCGCGTCAGGGAGTTCATCAGCGCATGCAGCTCCGGCAGGGTGGTGCTGCTGATCTCCCGGCTGATCTGTTCGCCGGCCTGTCCCATGGCGGCAACGGAGTCGCCCGCCTTGCCCACGTTTTTGAGCTCCTGCTGGGCGGCCAGGGTCAGCCGGTCGAGATCCTGCACCAGCACGTTGGTGTTGCCGAGCGCGCGTTCGGCGGAGGCGAGCAGCCCCGGCAGGCGTTGCAGCGTGGGCTCCAGCTGCTGCTGCATCTGGACGATCTCCGCAGTGCTGGTCTCCACGTTGGCGAGAATGCGGCTGACGTGGGCCTGGTTTTCCTCGCTGCCCAGCTTGTTCAGCTTGCCCATGAGTTCATTGAGCTGCATCAGCAGCATCTGCCCCGAGCTGCCGACTTCCGCCAGCAAGGATTGGCGCATGGGGATGGTGGCCGGCTCGCGCTCGCTGGTTTGCAGCGGCGGGCTGGGCTGGCCGCTGTCGGCCAGCTCCACATAGGCCAAGCCGGTGACGCCCTGATAGGAGAGTTGGGCGTAGGTGTCGCGCTTGATGGGGGCGCTCTTGTCCACGGCAATGCGAATGACGATCAGGGCGGGATTTTTCGGATCGAAGTCGATGGCCTCCACTTGGCCGATCTGCACACCGCGGTACTTGACCGGCGCCTGCAGATTCAGTCCCGAGACCGTAAAGGGTGTCACGATGTTGTACGTGGCGCGGTCGGTGCCGCGCTGGCCCAGCCATAGGGCTGCCGCGGCCAGGGCCAGGCCGAACAGCAGGAGAAAGAGTCCCGCCATCAAGGCGTGTGCGCGATTTTCCATCGTTCAAGCACCTCCCGGAGACGAGGCGGGCTGCGCCGCAGCGCGCAGCACCCGGTCGCCGCGTTCCCCATGAAAAAAATCCCGGATGAAAGGGTGGGCCAACTGCACCACCTCGGCGAGCGGCGCCACCGCGATGAAGCGCTGGTCGGCCAATACCGCCACCCGGTCGCAGACGGTGGCCAGCGAATCGAGATCGTGGGTGATCATGACCACGGTCAGGCCCAAGCCGTCGCGCACATGGCCGATCAGCTCGTCGAAGGCGTTGGCGGCCACCGGATCCAGGCCCGAGGTGGGCTCGTCCAGGAACAGCAGCTCGGCATCCAAGGCCAGGGCGCGGGCCAGGCCCACCCGCTTGACCATGCCGCCGGACAGTTCGGCCGGCATCTTGAGCGCGTCCGCGGGCCGCAGGCCGACCATCCGCAGCTTGAGCATGACCAGATCGCGGATGCTGGCCTCGTCCAGCGTGCGCAGCTCGCGCAAGGGGAAAGCGATGTTGTCGAAGACGGACAGGGCGCTGAACAGGGCGCCCTGCTGGAACAGGACGCCCCAGCGCTGGCTCAGGCGGCGCTGCTCGGCGGCGCTGAGGCGCTGGATGTCCTCGCCCAGAATGCAGACCCGTCCCCGGCTGGGAGGCTGCAGGCCGATGAGTTCGCGCAATAAGGTGGTCTTGCCGCTGCCGCTGCCGCCGACGATACCCAGGATCTCGCCGCGCTGCACCGCCAGCGTCAGATCCTTGTGCACCACCTGGTTGCCGAACTGCGTCCACAGGCCCTGAACCTCGATAGCCGGCCGACCCATGGTTCAGAGCCCCACGTCCGAGAGCAGGAAGGCGATGAGCGCATCGATCAGGATCACCAGGGTGACGGACATGACCACCGAGTTGGTGGTCTCGCGGCTCAGGCTTTCCGTATTGGGCTTGGTCTTCAGGCCGTAGAAGCTGGCCACCAGCGCGATGATGGCGCCGAAGAGCACGCCCTTGCCGATGCCGATCCAGAAGTTGACCTGGGGGACGACCTGGGGCAGGCGGGCGAGGAAGACGGGGTAGCCGATGCCCAGCTGGTACTTGGCGATGATCATGCCGCCCAGGATGGCGATGGCGTCGGCCCACAGCACCAGCAGCGGCAGGGCCAGCGCCAAAGCCACCACCTTGGGCAGAATCAGGCGCAGGGTGGGCGAGACGCCGAAGGTCTCCAAGGCATCGATCTCCTGGGTCACGCGCATGACGCCGAGTTGGGCGGTGAAGGCCGATCCCGAGCGCCCCGCCAGGATGACGGCGGCCATGAGCGGGCCCAGCTCCCGCAGGATGCTGAGACCCAGCAAGTTGACGATGTAGATGTTGGCGCCGTAGGCGGCCAGGGTCAGGGCTGACTGGTAGCTGACCACGACGCCGATGGAAAAGCCCACCAAGCCGATGATGCCCAGTGCCTGGGGGCCGCTCTTGTAGAGGGTGGCCGAGGTTTCCCGCCAAGGCATGAGGCCGGGCCGGCGCAGCACGTGCAGCAGGTCCAGCAGGAAATAGCCCAACAGGGCCAGGGCATCGACGCCCTGGCGGCCGATGCGCATGGCCGTGCGGCCCACGGCCTCCAGCGGCAAGCGCCAGTTCAGCGGCTGCGAGGCGGGGGGCGGCAGGGCCGGCAGTGCCTCCAGACGCTCGAAGATGGCCCGCTGCTCGGAGGACAGCTCGGTCCGGGAAGGCAGCCGGGCGCCCCAGGCCCGCCACAGGAGCAGAGCGCCGGCCGTGTCCAGGGCGTCCACCGCGCGCAGGTCCCAGTCCAGGCGATTCTGGCCGGCCAGCCGGCCCAGCTCGCTGCGCAACTGCTGCATGTGCCGGCCGATGCCCTGCAGGTTCCAGGCGCCGTGCAGCAGCAGGCGTGCCGCGCCGGGACTGGGGCTGTCCTGGATCATCTGCCAGCCGGGCGGGCGCGGGTGGGTTGGATTGGCCTCAGCGTTCATGAGCGCATGCTAACATGCCGAATTTGATTTTGTCCTTGGCCGCGCGGCGGAGATCTTTTCCGCCGACGGTCAGCCTAATGCAAGTATAGGCGTTATTCCAGACGGCCATCCCCCACTTGGAGCGACCTCATGCGTAAATCCCTGTTCGTGCTCAGCCTCGCCCTCCTGTCCCTGCTCAGCGCCTGCGCCACCCTGTCCGGCTTGGAAGAGCCCCGGGTCAGCCTGGCGACCCTGAATCTGCAAAACGTGAATCTGCTGTCTCAGGAGTTTCGGCTCGGCCTGCGGGTGGACAATCCGAACAACTTCGGCGTGCGCGTGGACGGCGCCGAGGTGGAGGTGAAGGTCAACGGCCAGACCCTGGCCCGCGGGCTGAGCAACCAGCGCGTCGACGTGCCCCGCTACGGCAGCGCCATCGTGGACGTTAACGCCAGCACCAGCATGTTCGGCCTGGCGCGGCAGGCGCTCAGCTTGGCCGCAGGCCAGCGCATCCCCTATGAAGTGAACGGCTATTTGCGCCTGTCGCGCGGTTTCGGCGTGCGCATCCCGTTTCAGCAGAAGGGCGAACTGGACTGGGGCACCCTGACGGGCGCCGGCGCGGCGCCGGCCGCCCGCTGAGGCGGAGCACGGGAACACAAAGCACGTTTCGGGCCACTAATACCTGTGTACCTATCCTGCGCAGGAGGTGGCAATGGACGTTTCGGCCCATGACGCGTTCATTCTGGTGGACATGCAAGTGGACTTCTGCCCGGGTGGAGCGCTACCGGTCAGGGACGGCGATCGGGTGATCCCGGTGCTGAACCGCTGGCTCAAGCCCTTCACCGATGCGCGCCGTCCCGTCTTCGCCTCGCGCGATTGGCATCCGCCCCATCACGTCTCCTTCCGCGAGCGCGGCGGCCCTTGGCCGCCCCATTGCGTGCAGCACACGCCGGGCGCCGCCTTCCATCCGGACCTAGCGATTCCCGAGGGTACGGTAATCATCAGCAAGGGCAGCGATCCCGAGCGCGACGCCTATTCCGCCTTCGACGGCACCGACCTGACCCGACGCTTGCTGGCCCTGGACATCCGCCGGCTGACGGTGGGCGGGCTGGCGCAGGACTACTGCGTGCACGCCACCGTGCTGGAGGCGCTGGCGGAAGGCTTTGCCGTGCGCCTGCTGCAGGAGGGCACCCGGCCGGTGGAGGTGCAGCCGGGCGACGGCGAGCGGGCCCTGGCCGAGATGCGCGAGGCGGGCGCGGAGATCGTGACGGGAGAGCAGCCTTGAGCCCCGCCGCCCGCTGGCCCGATGCCCCCATCGCGGCAGATGAGCTGATCCTGGTCACCGACCTCTACCAGCTCACCATGCTGCAAACCTATTTCGAGCATGGACGCCAGGAGAATACGGTCTTCGAGTTCTTCTTCCGCGATCTGCCGCCGAGCCGCAACTTCCTGGTCTTCGCCGGGCTCGGCACCGTATTGAACCACCTGGAGCGCCTGCGCTTCGGGCCGCGCGCCCTGGCGCTGCTCGAAGGCACGGGGCGCTTCAAGCCCGCCTTCCTCGAATACCTGGCCGACTGGCGCTTTGCCGGCGAGATCTGGGCAGTCCCGGAGGGCACGCCGGTCTTCGCCCACGAGCCCGTGCTCCAGGTGAGCGCGCCGCTGCCGCAGGCGCAGCTCATCGAGACCCTGCTGATCAACCAGCTCCACTTCCAGACCCTGATCGCCAGCAAGGCCGCCCGCGTGGTGCTGGCGGCGCGCGGGCGCACGGTGGTGGATTTCGGCCTGCGCCGCGCCCACGGCCTGGATGCCGGCATGAAGGCGGCGCGCGCCGCCTTCATCGCCGGAGCGCAGAGCACGTCCAACGTGCTGGCCGGCCTGCGCTACGGCATCCCGATCAGCGGCACCATGGCGCACAGCGCGGTGCAGGCCTTCGGCGACGATCTGGCGACCTTCCGCGCCTTTGCCGCCACCGATCCGCAGACCGTGTGCCTGGTGGATACTTTCGATACCCTGGCCGGCGTGGAAGCCGTGATCCGGCTCAAGACGGAACTGGGCGCGGATTTCCGGGTGCGCGGCATCCGCATCGATTCGGGCGACATCGCCGAGCTGGCCCGGGCGGCGCGCGCCAAGTTGGATGCCGCCGGCCTCGAAGCGGTGGAGATCTTCGCCAGCGGCGGCATGGACGAGTACGAGATCGAACGGATCCTGGCGGCGGCTGCGCCGGTGGACGGCTTCGGCGTCGGCACCAACATGGATGTCTCCCTGGACGCGCCGACGGTGGATTGCGCCTACAAGCTGGTGGAGTATGGCGGCCAGGGGCGCATCAAGCTGTCCGCCGGTAAACGCAGCGTGCCTGGGCGCAAGCAGGTATTTCGCGTCGCGGATGCGGCGGGGGGGATTGCCGGCGATACGGTGGCGGCGCTGGGAGAGACGTTGCCGGGCCAGCCGCTGCTGCGGCCGGTGATGCGGGACGGCCGGGTTCTGCCCGATGCGGCACCGGCACTGCCCGAGTTGCAGGCCCACTGTCGCGCCGCCGTGGCCGCGCTGCCGCCGGCATTGCGCGCGCTCGATCCGGCGGCCGCGTATCCCGTGCAGTTGTCGGCGCAGCTGCTGGCGCGCCTGGAAGAGACGAGCGCGCGCATCCGCGGCCGCCTCCGAGGCTGACGCGTCGGCGGGGCTAGAGACCGATGCCCACGCCGACGCCGAAATGCACGGGCGGGTAGCGGTAGGTGCTCGCGGTGGGCCACAGGTGGATCTGCTGGATCTGCACCACCGGATAGGGATAGCTCGCTTCGCCCACCTGCGCCTGGCGCACACCGCTCACCTGGCCGTAGATCGTGATCTGGCGGTTGGGGGCGTAGTCCGCCGTTTCCAGATAGCCCGCCTGCAGGGCGATGAAGCGCCCCTGCGCCGCCTGGTCCGTGTCGGGCCGGCCACGGCTGTCCAGGGGATAGGCCAGTACGGTCAGCTCGGTGCCGTTGTTCAGGTTGCGGCTGCTGATGATCTGTCCGCCCCAGAGCACCTCGCGGCCCTGCAAGGCGCCCGGCGTGGAGACCACCTGGGCCGGGGTGACGCTGCGGTCCACCCGCTCCAGCACGCCCTTGCCGAAAGGTGTGGTGGTGGCGCAGCCTGCCAGGACGCCCAGGGCCAGGCTCAGGGCAGCGGCACGGATACCGATGGATCTTGTGTTCTTCATGGCATTCACCAGTAGTAGGGCCAGCGGCGATAGGGCCACGGCGACCAGAACGGGTCGTAGAAGGGATCATAGTAGTAGCCGGGGACATATTCGACCCGCTTCGGCCACAGATAGATCTGCTCCGCCCGCACGCGCGGGAAGCGGTAATCGTAGTCGCCGATCTTGCGCACCACGGGTGCCTCCAGCACGCCGGTGACGGTCATTTCCCGATCCTTGGCGTAGACGGCCGGATCGTGGAAGCCGGGCGCGCAGGCGATGAAGCGGCCGAGACTGCGATCCGTTTCCTCGGGCCGCGCGGTGCTGTCCAAAGGCCGGCTCACGATTTCGAAGCAGGTATCGCTCTGGCCGGGGGTCGTGCTGACGATGCTGCCGCCCCAGCGCACCCGTTGGCCGCTCAGATTCTGGTTCTGCGCCGCCTGGGGGGTGATGTCGGCAAAGGGGCCGGTCGCCAAGGGGGCCGGCGTGGTGGCACAGGCACTCAGCAGCAGGGCGAGCGCAACGATCAGAAACCCTTTTTCCATGGTGGCCTCACTGCGGTCAGGCTTGCGTGCCTGCGGCATACAATATTTAGACCAGCTTCAAAGGCCGGTGTTCAGCCCTGCATATCGGCCGCTGGGCGGACCGGCCGGCCTGGGCACCGGTGCTTTCGCCCGCTTTATGGTATAGTTTCGTGCTATTTCCGTTCCGGCGTTTTCCCGCTCGCGTGGCGGGGCAGCCGGAATACCCGAGGATGTCGAACCCCAGCAGGCCCCGGGCCTTTGGAAGCGAAGCATGGACAATCTGAACTACGCCAGACTGGCCGTCATCGACGACAATTACATCCGCCGCGTGGAAACCCTGGTCATGGGCTACGCGGATCCTACGGTCATGCCCCATTACGCCGACGACTGGGATGACGCGGAGAAGCTGATCGCGCGCCTGGCCGAGCTGGGCGTGGGCGTGCGCCTGGAATTCGTCAGCGCGGAAAACGGGAGCATGTTCCGAGCCTACCTGGACTGGCAGGAGCCCGTCAGCCACGAGTGGCAGACGGTGGAGATCGAGGAGGAGAGCGCTCCCCGGGCAGTCACCCGCGCCGCCCTGCTCTGGTACTACACCCAGGAGCTCGCCTCGGCCAACGCCGCGCCGCCGGATACCTGGGCCTACTTCGAGGTCGTGGAGCGGGTCGGCCTGACCCGCGACCTCCTGGTCCGCTCCCTGGAGGAGCACCCGGTCCTGCAGCAGGAGCCCGAGCTGGCCGCGCTGTTCCTGGAGATTCAGGAAAAGCTCGGCGTGCTCTTCGAACAGGCCAACCAAGCCATGGAAAGGCAGTTCGAGAGCAGCGGCCGCCCGGCGCGGGGCGCGATGCACTAGCCGGTGCGAAGTGCGGGGCCTGCTCTGGATGGTGGAGCCGCGCATCTTGCCACAACCCCGGCATGCAGCTAATTTCCCCGCTATCCTTTCGGAAAGGTAGCAGACACGCTGGACAGATGGGCTCCATTGTCCAGTTCCCCTAGACCCGCGCAGTCAACGTACTGCCAAGCATGGTAAATCGGCTTCCATGGCGCACATTCACATTCTCGGCATTTGCGGCACCTTCATGGGCGGCATCGCGGTGCTGGCCCAGCAGGCCGGGCATCGGGTAACCGGCTCGGACGCCAACGTCTACCCGCCCATGAGCACCTTCCTGGAAAGCCAGGGCATCGCGCTCATGGAAGGCTACCGTCCGGAGAACCTGGAGCCGCGCCCGGACCTGGTGGTGGTGGGCAATGCCATTTCCCGCGGCAATGCCGAGATCGAGGCGGTGCTGAACCTGGGCCTGCCCTACGTCTCCGGGCCCGAGTGGCTGGCGCGCCATTACCTGGTCGGCAAATGGGTGCTGGCGGTGGCCGGCACCCACGGCAAGACCAGCACCTCCAGCATGCTCGCCTGGGTGCTGGAGGATGCCGGGCTGAACCCCGGCTTTCTCATCGGCGGCCTGCCCGAAAACTTCGGCGTGTCGGCCCGCAACACCGACAGCCCCTTCTTCGTGGTGGAGGCGGACGAGTACGACACCGCCTTTTTCGACAAGCGCGCCAAGTTCGTCCATTACCGGCCGCGTACCGCCATTCTCAACAACCTGGAATACGACCACGCCGACATCTACCCCGACCTGGCCGCCATCCAGACCCAGTTCCACCACCTGGTGCGCACGGTGCCGGGCAACGGCCTGATCGTCGCCAACGGCGCCGATCCGCATCTGGCCGAGGTGCTGGCGCGTGGCTGCTGGACGCCGGTGGAGCACTTCGGGCAGGGCAAGTGGACGGCGGAGCTGCTGGCCGCCGACGGCAGCCGCTTCCGCGTCCTGGAGGACGGCCGGGCCGTGGCCGAGGTGCATTGGGAGCTGCTCGGCACTCACAACGTCCACAACGCCCTGGCGGTGATCGCCGCCGCCCGCCATGCCGACGTGCCGGTGGCCGCCAGCGCCCAGGCCCTGGGCCGCTTCAGGAACGTCAAGCGGCGCCTGGAGCTGCGTGGTGAGGTGAACGGCGTGCGCGTCTACGACGACTTCGCCCACCACCCGACCGCCATCGTCACCACCCTGGCCGGGCTGCGCGCCCGGGTGGGCGAGGCGCGCATCATCGCCGTGCTGGAGCCGCGCTCCAATACCATGCGCCTCGGCGTGCACAAGGACAGCCTGGGCCCCTCCCTGCGTGGCGCGGACGCGGCCTTCGTCTACGCGCCGGCGGATCTGGGCTGGGATGCGACCGGCAGCCTCGCCGGCCAGGCCCGCGTCCATGCCGATCTGGACGGCCTGCAGGCGGCGCTTTTGGCCGAGCTGCGGCCCGGCGACCATGTGCTGATCATGAGCAACGGCGGCTTCGGCGGCCTGCACGAGCGCCTGCTCGCCGCCTTGCGGGCCCGGGAGCCATGAGCGGCGCGCCCATCAGCCTCGCCATCACCGGCGCCTCCGGCGCCCCCTATGCCCTGCGCCTGCTGGAACTGCTGCTCCAGGCCGGGCGGCCGGTCTATCTCATGCTCTCCGAGGCCGGGCGCCTGGTGGTCAAGGAGGAGGTGGGCCTGGAGCTGCCCCAGGCGCCCGCCGCCCTGGCCCAGATCTTGGGCGAACGCTTCGGGGCGGCGCCAGGCCAGTTGCGCGCCTTCGCCAAGGACGACTGGTTCGCCCCGGTCGCCTCCGGCTCCAGCGCCCCCGAGGCCATGGTCATCTGTCCCTGCTCCGGCGGCACCCTCGCCGCCGTCGCCCACGGCCTCAGCAACAATCTCATCGAGCGCGCCGCCGACGTGGTCATCAAGGAGCAGCGCAAGCTCATCCTGGTGCCGCGCGAAGCGCCGGTCTCGGCCATCCACCTGGAAAACATGCTGAAGCTGGCGCGCCTGGGGGCGGTGGTGCTGCCGGCCAGCCCGGGGTTTTACTACAGCCCGCGGAGCGTGGAGGACTTGGTGGACTTCGTGGTGGCGCGGATATTGGATCAATTGGGCGTGGAGAGCGGCATTGGCAGGCGTTGGGGGGAGGCTTAGCAGCCAGCTTGGCCTCGCCCGCTCAGCCGAAGCGGCAACAGCTGTCCGCTCACTCTCTTCCAGTCTCCCCTAGCGGAGTCCCGGCCATCCATCCCCGCAACTCCCGAAACAGCTGCCGCCTGGGGGCCGGATCGGGCGGCGTGCGGCGATCGGCCTCGCGGGCGCGGACGAGCAGGGCTTCCAGCTGGGCCCGGTCGGTCTGCGGGTAGCGGTCGCACCAAGCCTCCACGGCGGGGGCGCCCTCGTCGAGCAGGCGGTCGCGCCAGCGCTCCAGGGCGTGGAAGGCGGCGGTGGCCTGGCGCTCGCCCTGACGCTGCTGCGCCAGGGCCTGGGCGATGGCGTCGAAGTGCTGGTCCTCCATTTCGCGCATCAGGCGCCCCACGTACTTGAGCTGACGCTTGTGGGCGCCGCGCTCGGGGAAGCGATCCAGGTCGCGCAGGGCTTTTTGCAGGTCTTCGGGCAACGGCAGACCGGCGCGCCGGGCCGGGGGAAGCTGGGCCAGCGCCTCGCCCAGGGCCTCGCGCGCCCTGGCGTCCCGCTTGCGCTGGCTGCGGCTGACGGAAAATTCCGCGGCGTCGGCTTCGTGGTCGTCGTGCGCCATGGCAGACCCGCTTCCGCTAATGCGCCGTGCCGACTTCGATGGCGGCGATGGCCTGGGCGGGGGTGGCCTCGCCCTCGATCACTTGGCGCAGGCCGGGCAGATAATGGTTCACCGTTTCCACGCCGACGATCACCAGCGGCCGCACCATTTCCGGGCTCAGTTCGCAATTGACCAACTCCAGGCTGTTCTTGAAGTTGATCTCGCCGTCCTGCATGTCCATCTCGAAATTGCCCAAAGGCAGGCCATAGTTGGCGCGCGTCAGGTATTCGGCCACGTGGCGCATCTGGTCGGGCGGCACCTCCAGCCCCTTGGGACGCACGTAGACCAGCAGCCGGCCGGTGTCTTCGTGGGCATGAATGTAGATGTCCACCTCGCCATTGGGCAGCTGCAGTCCGCTGGTGATCACAGGGACTTTTTCCAGCTTGTTCGCTTCCCAACCCATGCTTTCGAAAAATCGGGCAACGGGATCGATCAGATTCATGGCACGCTTCTCCTTGTCAATGTTGTCCCGAATCAGCGCCAACGCGTGCGCTTGTGGCGGGCCAAGGCCGCCTGGATGCGTCCATTATCGCACATTTGCGGCGCAGCGACGTCACGCGCCCCGGTTGTGCAGCGCCGCGGCCAGGCGCACGAAGTCGGCGACAGCCAGCGTCTCGGCCCGCGCGCCCGGGTCCACGCCGCAGGCACGGATGGCCTCGGGATCGAGCAGCCCTTTCAGGGTGTTGGCCAGGGTCTTGCGGCGCTGGGCGAAGGCCGCCGCCACCAGGCGGGCGAAGCCGGCACGCCGCTCGGGCGGCACGAGGGGCTGGGTCAAGGGCAGCAGGCGGACGACCGCGGAGTCCACCTTGGGCGGCGGGTTGAAGGCGCCGGGCGGGACGTGAAACAGCGGGGCGACTTGGCAGTAGGCCTGCACCATGACCGACAGGCGGCCGTAGTCCTTGCCGCCGGGCGCGGCCGCCAGGCGGTCCACCACTTCTTTTTGCAGCATGAAGTGCATGTCCGCGATCTGCGGCCCGGCCTCCAGCAGATGGAAGATCAGCGGCGTGGAGATGTTGTAGGGCAGGTTGCCGACCACGCGCAGGGGGCGCCCCAATTGCCGTGCCAGGTCGGCAAAATCGAAGCGCAGGGCGTCGCCCTGATGGATGAGCAATTGCGCCGGCCCCTGGGCGGCCAGGGTCTCCAGGCCGGAGATCAGATCGCGGTCCAGCTCGACCACGTGCAGCGCGCGCAAATGCGGCAGCAGGGCGCGGGTCAGGGCGCCGAGGCCCGGGCCGATCTCGACCATGGGATCGTCGGCACGCGGGGCGATGGCTTCGACCAGGGCCTGAATGACCGTCCGGCTGGTGAGGAAATGCTGGCCGAAGCGCTTGCGCGGACGATGGCCGTTCACGGCAGCAGGCCTTGCAAGCGCCGGCTGCGCACCATCTCGATGGCCGTTTCCACGGCGGCGGCCAGGCTGCTGGACTCCGCCCGGCCGGTGGCCGCCAACTCCAGGGCGGTGCCGTGGTCCACGCTGGTGCGGATGATGGGCAGGCCGAGGGTGATGTTCACCGCCTCGCCGAAGGCATGGTACTTCAGCACGGGCAGGCCCTGGTCATGGTACATGGCCAGCACCGCGTCCGCTTCCTCCAGGAAGCGCGGGGTGAAGAGCGTGTCCGCGGGCAGCGGGCCCTTGAGGCGCAGCCCTTCGCGCCGCAGCGCCTGCAAGGCGGGCTCGATGACCTCGATCTCCTCGCGGCCCAGGTGGCCGCCCTCGCCGGCATGGGGGTTGAGGCCGGCCACCAGGATGCGCGGATCGAGGATGCCGAAATCCTGGCGCAGGGCGCGATGCAGGATGCGCAGGGTCTGCTGCAGGTCCTCGCGGTTCAGGGCCGCCGCCACCCGGGACAGGGGCAGATGGGTGGTGGCGAGCGCCACCCGCAGGCCGCGGCCAGCCAGCAGCATCACCACGCGCTCCACGCCGGTGCGCTCGGCCAGGTATTCGGTGTGGCCGGTGAAGGACACGCCGGCGTCGTTGATGACGCCCTTGTGCACCGGCGCGGTGACGATGGCGTCCACCAGCCCCGCCTGGGCCAGGTGCACGGCGCGGTCCAGGGTTTGCAGGACCGCGGGACTGTTGGCCGGATTGAGCTGGCCGGGACGGCAGGGCGCGGCCAGCGGGGTGTGCAGCACGAATAGCTGGCCGGGCTGGTGCGCGCCCAGCGGCGTCTCGCCGTCCCAGGGACGCAGCACCATGGGCCAGCCCAGGCGCGCGGCGCGTACCCGCAGGCAGTCCAGGTCGCCGATGGCCACCAGCGCCGCGGGCACCGGGCGGCGCGCCAGCTCCAGACAGATGTCCGGCCCGATGCCGGCCGGCTCGCCCACGGTCAGCGCCAAGCGCGCCACGTGCATTCCCTCATTCCCCACGCTTGTCCACCACCTGCAGGATCTCCACGAACTCGGCCATGTCGCCCTTGCCCGGCTGCTTGGGCGGCAGGGCCAGCACCCGCGCCTCGATGCGCCGTTGGGCGAGATCCAGCACGAGCCGGTCGCCGGGCTTGACCGCATCCCCTGCTTTGGCCGGCCGGCCGTTCAGCTGCGCGCAACCGGCATCGCAGACCTCCTTGGCCAGGGTCCGGCGCTTGATCAGGCGCGTGGCCTTGAGGAAGAGGTCCAGGCGCACGGGGATCAGCGCCCCTGCAGCGTGGGATCCATGATCTTGACGTAGGCCTCCTCGCGCAGCTCCCGCAGCCATTGCTCCATGCGCTCCTGGCTCTTGCGGTTGAAGATCTGGTTGCGGGCGGCCTGCTTGATGTCCTTGTCGGAGATCTCCTTCTCCCGCACTTCCAGCGCCTGGATCAGGTGCAGGCCGAAGGCGCTGCGCACCGGTCCGCTGATCTCGCCGGGCTTCAGGGCGAAAAGGGCGCTCTCGAACTCGGGCACCATCTGGCCTGGCGCGACCCAGCCGAGATCGCCGCCCTTGGCGGCGGAGCCGGGGTCCTGGCTGTATTCCCGGGCCAGGGTGGCGAAGTCCTTGCCGGCGCGCAGCTGCCGCTCGATGGAGGCGATCTCCTGCTGCGCCTGCGCCAGTTGCGCCGGCGTGCGCGCCTGGATCAGGATGTGCCGGGCGTGGATCTCGGGCACGGTCGGCTGGCCGGCCTTCTTGTCCAGCAGCTTGAAAATGTGAAAGCCGCCGCTGCTGCGCAGCACCGGACTGATCTGCCCCACCTGCATGGCATCGAGGGCTTTGACGAAGTCCGGCGGCAGTTCGCCGGCGCGCTTGACGCCCATGCGGCCGCCCTGCAGGGCGTTCTGGCCGTCGCTCTCGGTGATGGCGGTCTGGTCGAAGTCGGCGCCCTGCAGCAGCCGGGCGCGAATCGCCTCGGCCCGGGCCTGCTTTTCCGCCACCTGGGCCGGGCTGGCATTTTCCGGGATGATCACCAGGATGTGCTGCAGGTCGTAGGTGTTGCCCCACTGCTGGCCGGCCTGCTTGACGAAGGTGTTCTCCTCGTCGGCGCTGACCGTCACCCGCCCCTCCACTTCCCGACGGGCCAGGCGCGACAGTATGATCTGATCCTTCAGCTCCTGGCGGAACTGGGCGAAGGACTTGCCCTGCTGCTCCAGGGCGCCGCGCAGTTGCTCGACGCTCAGGTTGTTCTGCCGGGCGATGTTTTCCACCGCCTGATCCACGGCGCCCTCGTCGACGCGGATGCCGGTGCGCTCGGCCAGCTGCAGCTGGATGCGCTCCAGGATCATGCGGTCGAGCACCTGCCGGCGCAACACGTCCATGGGCAGCTGCTGGCCGGGGTTCTGGGCCCTGAGGCGATCGGCGATGATGGCCACCCGGTCCTCCAGCTCGGTGTCGGTGATGATGTCCTTGTTCACCACCGCGACCACGCGATCCAGGGGCCGTGCGCTGGCGGCCGAGGCAGACGGCGTGGGCGCGGCGGCCGGGACAGCCGCGGCGGCCGCCGGTGCCGGCCCATCGGCGGGGGCGATGCGCGTGTTCCGGTCCACGAAGGGTTCCGCCGCCTGAGCGGCGCCAGCCAGGCTGGCACCGAGTCCCAGAGACAGGCACAGGGTCCGCAACAGGCGATTTCTTGACAGCAGTGGCATGCTTCAATACTCCATTTGGGCGCCGGGGATCAGCTGGCGCAGGGTGGCGGTGGGCTGATTGCCCACGCTGGTCAACCCGCGCAAGAGAATCTGGAAATAGATGGCGTTGTTGCGCTCGCCGCCGAGGCGCAGCAGCTCGTAGACCATGAGCCGCGTCGCCCAGCAGCCGCCATCATAGCCCAGCCCCACCAGGTGCTCCAAGGGGCTGCTTTCGCGCAGGTTGTAGCGGTAGCTGCCGGTGGCCTGCCAGCGTCCGCCCAGCGGCCATTGCCCCGACACGGCCACCTGGTCGATGAAATCGCGGGTATAGCGGTAGCTCAGGTTGAGCACGCGGCCGACGCCGGGCTGATACTGGGCACCCAGGTTGAAGCGCTCCAGGCGCCGGTCGTCGGGATTGAGCTGAGCGTCGGTGAAGAGGCGCACGTCCTGGCGCGGCTGCCAGCGCAAGAGGGCGAAGTAGTCGGACTGGCGCCGGCCCTCCACCACCCGGCCGCTGAGATCCACCTGCCGATCGTCGAAGCTGCGGATCTGCCCCACGGAGGCCCGGAACAGCTCGCGGCCGTTGCCGGCGGAGAGCAGGCTGCTGCTCAGGCCCAGCGTCACGCGGTTGGCGCCGTTGATGCGATCGGAGCCGGCGAAGAGATTGTCCTCGAAGAGCACCGGATAGGTCAGCTGGCGCACGTCCGTGTCGAAAAGCGGAATGTCGCTCTGATCCTCGGTGGGAATGTACAGGTAGCGGAAATGGGGCTCCAGGGTCTGGGTCATGCCGCTGCCCAGCCGGCGCTCGAAGAAGAGTCCGCCGCTCAGGCCCAGGGACGGCAGGGTGCGGGTCGGATTCTCGGTCTGCCCCGGCTCGGTGCGCTGCAGCTGGTAGCGGGTGAAGTAGGTGCCGACCTCCGGCTCCAGATAGCCGTAGGAGCGCTCCAGGCGCCAGCCCAGGCGCGGCACCAGGTGCAGGCGTTGGCCGAGGACGCCGCGTTCGCGGGTGAAATAGTTGAAGTCGCCGAGGATCCGGCTGTAGAAGCCGCCCCCCAGCGGCCAGCGGCCGTTCACATAGGCGTTGGGCAGTTGCTGATAGGGGCTGTCGCTGACCTGGGCGAGCTCCTGGTAGCCCTTGAGGGCGACCCCCGCCTGCAGGTGATCGCCGGTGTAATTGAGCTGGGCGCGGGAGTTCAGGTAGGGCAGATTGCCGTAGCCCAGGCCCGCGCCGAAGTCGGACAGGTAATTGCGGTAGCTGACGTAGCGCAGATCCAGCTCGCTGCTGATGTTGGGACTGTAGCGCTTGTACTGGCGCAGATCGCCGGCGTAGACGGTGGAACCGGTCAGCCGGTCGCCGGGCAGCACCTCCAGGTGCGCCTCGCCGCGCGAGGTTTGTCCCAGGTAGCGGAACTCGTTTTGCAGTTGCAGGCCGCGCTCGCTCAGATAGCGCGGCGTGATGGTGGCATCCCGGTTCGGCGCGATGTTCCAGTAATAGGGCGCCGACAGGGTGAAGCCGTTGATTTGCGAGTTGCCGAAGCTGGGCGCCAGAAAGCCGGAGGCACGATCCGCCGTGGGAAAGCTCAGGTAGGGCAGGTACATCACCGGTACCGAGAAGAGATCCAGATGCCCGCCGCGCACCGTGATCTTTTCCTTGTTCTGGTCTACCTTGATGCTACGGGCCTTGATGCGCCAAGCCGGGCGCGGGCCGGGGCAGCTGCTGTAATCGCCCCGGGTGAGCACGTATTGGTTCGGGCCCACCTGTTCCGCCTTTTCCGCCTGGCCCTGGCCCTGGCGCTCGGGAAACTGGTAGCGGGGCGACAGGATGATGCCGCGGTCCTGGTCGATCCAGACCCGCGCCTCCGGCGCCTCGGTCACGATCCCGGGCGCCACCAGCTTGACGTTGCCGCGCGCCACCACCTCGTTCTGGTTGCGGTCGTAGTCCACGCGGTCGGCATAGAGGGTGCGGTTCTGGTACTGCACCTCCACGTTGCCCTCGGCGGTCCAGTGGGCCGGGTCCTCGCCGATGACCTTGTCGGCGTAGAGAACGACCTCCTCCTCGGCGTACACTTGGGTTACGATGGCGCTGAGCAAGAGGGCGAGCAGGCGGGAGGGCACGGGCATGGCAGGTCATGTCGTCTGATCAGGGTCGCGTTAAAATCGCATAATCGTCAGGATCGCGCAAACCTGCGCGCGAAGGAGCAAGACAGAGTGACAGTTTCACATACCGCCGCCGGTGCGGCGCATTCACCCGCCCCGGCGCAGGGCCAGCGGCAGGCCGCCCTGCAGCGCTGGCTGGCCGGCCTCGGCCTGGATCCGGCCCGGCTGCGGGCCATTCCCGGCGACGCCAGCCTGCGCCACTACTGGCGCCTGGAAGCGCCGGCGCGCATCATCATGGACGCGCCGCCGGCGGTGGAGGACACCCTGCCCTTCCTGCGCATGGCCTGGCGCCTGCGCCAGCTGGGCCTGCGCGCGCCGCGCATCCTGGCGGCGGACACGGCGCAGGGCTTTTTGCTGCTGGAGGATCTGGGCAGCCTGGACCTCAAGGGCGCCTTGGACCAGGGCGCGGACGCGGCGGCCTGGTACCAGGCCGCCATCCGCGCCATCGTGCGCATGCAGGCGGGCGGGCGCCGCTATGCGGCCCACCCGCCGCTGCCGCCCTTTGACGTCGAGCGCCTGCGCATGGAGCTGGACCTCTTTCCCGACTGGTACCTGCAGCGGCACCTGGGCCTGGCGCTCGACGCCAGCGAGCGCGCCCTGCTGGAGAACACCTTCGCCAAGCTCATCCGCAACGCCCTGGAGCAGCCCCAGGTCTGGGTGCATCGCGACTACCACGCGCGCAACCTCATGTGCCTGGATGACGGCGACGTGGGCATCCTCGACTTCCAGGACGCCGTGCTCGGCCCGCTGAGCTACGATCTCGTCTCCCTGCTCCTGGACCGCTATTGGGACTGGCCCGCCGACTGGCTCGACGCCCGCATCCAGGACTACCTCGACCTGGCGCGCAAGGCCGGCCTGCCGGTGGGCGACGATGCCCGCTTCCGGCTGCAGCTGCAGCGCATGGGCCTGCAGCGCAATTTGAAGATTGTCGGCATCTTCGCCCGCCTCAACTATCGCGACGGCAAGGCCGCCTATCTGGACATGATTCCGCGCTTCTGGGGTTACGTGCGCACGGCCGCGGCGACGGACCCGGACTTCGCCGCCTTCAGCGACTGGCTGGCCCGCCTGCCGGCGCCCGGGGAGGGCAAATCGTGATGCGCGCCATGATCCTGGCCGCCGGCCGCGGCGAGCGCATGCGACCGCTCACCGATCACACTCCCAAGCCGCTGCTGGCCGCCGGGCCGGAGCCCCTGATCGGCCACCATCTGCGCCGGCTGGCGCAGGCGGGCTTCACGGAGGTGGTCATCAACCTGGCCCACCTGGGCGAGCAGATCGCCGCCGCCCTCGGCGACGGCGTCCGCTACGGCCTGCGCCTCCGGTACAGCCGCGAGCCGGAAGGCGCCCTGGAGACCGCCGGCGGCATCCGCCAGGCCCTGCCCCTGCTGGGCGCGGAGCCCTTCCTGCTGATCAACGGCGACATTTACACCGACTATCCGCTGGCTGCCCTGCGCCGGCCATTGCCGGGCCTGGCCCACTTGGTGCTGGTGCCCAATCCGGGGCACCATCCGCGCGGCGACTTCGCCCTCGGCACGGACGGCCGGCTGGCGCTGGAGGGCGAGCGCCTCACCTACGCCGGCATCGGCGTCTACTCGCCGCGGCTTTTCGAGAGGCTGCCTGAAGGCCGGCGTCCACTGGCGCCCCTGCTCCTGGAGGCCATCGCCGCCGGCCAGGTCAGCGGCGAGCGCTTCGACGGCCTGTGGATCGACGTGGGCACGCCGGAGCGCCTGGAGCAGGCCCGCGTCCATGCACAAGGGAGACAGCATGTTTGACCCCGAGGAGGTACGCAACGCCGTCAACGTCCCTGCCGAGTGGCAGGCCCGCCTGCATGCGCACTGGCTGCACCTGCAGGATCTCAGCGTCTGGGGCGAGCTCAAAAGCAGCCAGATCGGCCTGGTGCCCAAGCTGCGCAAGCGCGTGCTGGATCTCGGCGAGAAGCTGCGCTCCGTCTGCAACGATCGCAGCTGGATCCCCCACCCCCGCGAGCAGATCAAAAACGCCCTCGGCTCCAGCCTGAATCTGCTGGACGCCCTCACCAAGCTGGAGGAAACGGCCCAGGGTCTGGAAGGCGGCGCCGACCTGGCCGCCTTCCGGGAGGCCCTGCAGGCCGTGCGGCATGAGATCGACCAGACCCTCGGCCCGCGCGACCGGTTCCTGGCGGAGCTGCTGGACAGGCAGTATCAGGAAAGCGACGAGAATTGAGTGATGAGGCGCGGGCGCGATGCCAGCGCTGCCGCTGGACGCGCGGGCTCGTGGGAGGGTAGGAGCGGGTTGGCTCGCGATCACCGGAGCCAGCCGGCGGACTATCGCGGGCAAGCCCGCTCCTACGGCTGGCGACAGCGCGGCCCAGGGTAATGCCTGGGCGCCCGCCCTATCCCCCTCACCCTGCCTTCTCCCCCAGGGAGAGGGTGTTCCGGGCGAATGCGGGGCCGTGCCAAGCCTGGCGGACCGGCATCCCAGGCTTGCCCGCGATGGCTCGCTGGTCGGCACAGTGGATCGCGAGCCAGCCCGCTCCTACCGCCGGTGGCGGCAGCGGGGCGGCCGACGCACTAGGCTTGGCGGCCGGGCTGAGCCCCAAGCTGCCACTCGGCACCCGACATCTATATCTCCGGATCCGCCGCCTGCTCCCGCAGCCACTTCCACCAGCGCCCCACGTACTCGTGCAGCGCCTCGCTGGTGACGCTCAGATAACCGGCGCGGGGCAGCCACTGAGTCCAACTGGTCTTCACGCCGCGGTCCAGGCGATAGTCGGTGGGTACCGGCACCACCTGGAACTCCACGTGCTGGAACCATTCCATGGCGCGGGGCATGTGCAGGGCGGAGGTCACCAGATAGATGCGCCGGATGCCGTGCCGCTCCAGGAGATCCATGGTGCGGCTGGCATTCTGGGCGGTATTGAAGGCCTTGTCCTCCATCCAGATCGGATTGTCGACGTGGAACTCGTCACGCAGCGCGGCGGCCATGAGCTCCGCTTCGGGGTCCTCGCCCCAGCGCGGCCGCCCGCCGCTGACCACGATGGGCAGCCCGGTAGCGCGCGCCAGCTGCGCCGCGGCGCGCACCCGGGCAAAGGTGCGCGCGCTTAGGGTCGTGCCGCCCCGGTCCGGGGCATTGGCCACCGTGCCGCCGGCGAGCACCACGATGGCCTGCGGACTGGGCTGGGGCAAATAACGCAGATTCAAAGGGGGATAGGCATCCTCCAGCGGCAGCACCAGGCCGCGTGCCACCGGGCCGATGGACAGGGCGTAAAGCCCCAGCATGGAAAGCAGCACCAGCGACGCCGCCCAGAAGCGCATGCCGAGCAGCGCCAGCACGATGCCCAGCGCGCTCAGCACCAGCAGCAGGCCCGGCGGCTGCAGAAAGGCGGCGGCAGTGGTCAGCAGGGTGGCGTAAGTCATCGGGGCACGCAGCACGGGCGGACAGCGGCGGACGGCACAGCCTGACCGGCGGCGCGGCCGTGCCGACGTGCCAGGAAAGTCAGCGGCTTATCCATGCTTGCCTCTCATATCCGCCTGCTCCATTGCCGCCGCACATCGGTCTTGCACGGCGACCGGCTACTGCCCGCCCCTGGCTTGCGCCTCCGCATGATACGAAGAGCGCACCAGCGGCCCGCTGGCCACGTTGCGAAAGCCCATGGCCTCCGCGTCGCGGGCCAGCGCCTCGAACTCGGCCGGACTGACATAGCGGGCCACGGGCAGGTGGTGCTTCGAAGGAGCCAAGTACTGGCCCAGGGTCAGCAGATCGCAGCCGTGGGCGCGCAGATCCTGCATGACCGCGCGGATCTCGTCGAGGGTCTCGCCCAAGCCCAGCATCAGGCCCGACTTGGTCGGCACCTCGGGGCAGCGGGCCTTGAACTCGGCCAAGAGGCGCAGGCTATGGTGATAATCGGCGCCGGGCCGGGCCTGCTTGTACAGGCGCGGCACCGTCTCCAGGTTGTGGTTGAAGACGTCCGGCGCAGTCTGCGCCAGGACGTCCAGGGCCCGCTCCAGGCGCCCGCGGAAGTCGGGCACCAGGATTTCGATCCCGGTCTGCGGACTGTGCGCCCGCACCGCGTGGATCACGGCGGCGAAGTGCCCGGCGCCGCCGTCGCGCAGGTCGTCGCGGTCCACCGAGGTGATGACGGCGAAGCGCAGGCCCATGCGCACGATGGTCTGCGCCAGATGCAGCGGCTCCGCCGGGTCGGGCGGCTGCGGCTTGCCGTGGGCCACGTCGCAGAAGGGGCAGCGCCGGGTGCAGATGTCGCCGAGGATCATGAAAGTCGCGGTGCCGCCGCCGAAGCACTCGCCGATGTTCGGGCAGGAAGCCTCCTCGCAGACCGTGTGCAGCCCGGCCTCGCGCAGAATGCCCTTCAGGCGCGCCACCTCGGGATCATTGGTGGAGCGCACCCGCAGCCACTGGGGCTTGGGCAGGCGCGTGGCGGCCGGCACCACGGGAATGGGGATGCGCGCGGTCTTGGCCGCACCCTTGCCGGGCTTGGGCGCTTGCACGGGGAGTTCGGAATTCGGATCAGACATGGCGGGACCGTGGACAGTGAAAGTGATTCGTGATGCTTGCATGGTAGGCTTTTTCGACTCACGTTTCACGTGGTCGCGTTTCACCTTCCACCTCCTGCATCGGACGGCCGAGCACCCGGCCCAGGTGCCGCAACAGGCCTAAGGCGACCCTCTCCGCCTCCCAGCCGGGCAGCAGGTCCCTGACCTGGGTCACCGCCAGGCCCTGATAGCCGCAGGGATTGATGCGGCCGAAGGGGGCGAGGTCCATGGCTGTGTTCAGGGCCAGGCCGTGATAGCTGCAGCCGCTGCGGATGCGCAGGCCCAGCGAGGCGATTTTGGCGCCGTCCACGTACACGCCGGGTGCATCGTGCCGGCGCTCCGCCGGCACGCCGCCCTCGGCCAAAAGATCAATGACCGACTGCTCCAGCAGGTGCACCAGCTGGCGCACGCCGATGCCTTGGCGGCGCAGATCCAGCAGCAGATAGGCCACCCACTGGCCGGGGCCATGATAAGTCACCTGGCCGCCGCGGTCGGTGCGCAACACCGGGATTTCCCCAGGCGCCAGGATATGTTCAGTCTTGCCGTTCAGGCCCAGGGTATAGACTGGCGGATGCTGCAGCAGCCAGCATTCGTCGGACGTGTCGCTGGCGCGCGCCAAGGTGAAGGCCTGCATGGCCGCCAGGGTCTCGCCGTAGTCCTGCAGCGTCGCAAAGCGGCGCAGCCGGAGGGCTCGTTGCCCGTCGCGCGCCTGCGCGGCACTGTCCTGCCGACCGGTCACGGCCGCTAGAGCACCAGCATGATGGCCTCGTCCGTGGACAAGGCGCGATAGATGGCGTCCAGTTGCTCGCGGCTCTCCGCCACCAAGGTGCAGGTCACCGAGAGATAGTTGCCGTCGCGGCTTGCCCGGCAGGCAAAGGCCTCGTCGGGCAGATCCGGCGCGTGGGCCGCCACCAGCGCCCGCACCCGGGCCAGCAGATCGCCCTCGTTGCGGCCCATGGCCTTGATGTGATAGGTGTCGGGGAACTTGAGCAGCGACTCCGCCTGCTCTTCCCCGTTGCCATTGCCGTTCATCGTGCGGTTCCCGAGCGCAATTGCGCCAGTTTTTCCTGATACCAGCCGTAGAAGCGCGCATAGACGGGGCCGGGCCGTCCGGCACCCACGGCGCGGCCGTCCAGGGAGGTCACCGGCACGATCTCGCGCGTCGAGCTGGTGACCCACAGCTCGTCCGCCCGGTCGAGCGCCGCCGCCGGCAGATCCGCCTCGCGCCAGGGAAAGCCGTGCTCCGCCGCCAGCTCCAGGACCAGATCCCGGGTGATGCCCGGCAGCAGGAAAGGCCCCTTGGGCGGGGTGACCAGCACGCCGTCCATGACGGCGAAGACGTTGCTGGCCGCCCCCTCCAGTACCAGACCATTGCGCACGAGAATGGTTTCAAAGGCGCCGCGCTCCTTGGCCAACTGCTTCATGAGCACGGCGGGAAGCAGGGCGATGGTCTTGAGGTCGCAGCGGTCCCAGCGGATATCCTCGTGGCTGATGGCCGGCACGCCGCTGGCGCGCAGCGCCGGATCCAGCGGCCGCAGCGGCGTGCTCATGGCAAAGACCGTGGGCCGCGGCTGCTCGGGGAAAGCATGGTCGCGCGGGAAGGCCGGCCCGCGCGTCACCTGCAGGTAGATGCTGCGATCGCCGCCGCCGTTGCGGGCCAGCAAGTCCTCCAGCATGGCAGTCCAGGCCGGCCGATCGAGCGGATTGTCGATGCGGATGCCGGCCAGGCTGTTCTCCAGGCGCTGCAGGTGCTCGCCCAGGCGCAGCAGCCGCCCGCCGTAGGCGGGAATGACCTCGTACACGCCGTCGGCGAAGACGAAGCCGCGATCCAGCGGCGAGATGCGCGCCTCGGGCAGCGGCATGAACTCGCCGTTGAGGTAAACGGTCAGCCCGTGCGCGGCGGGGTCTTCAAAGGGCCACATGATCGCGGTCATCCGACACGGTCAGTCGAGCTTCATGCGGATGGTGTCGATGGTGCGGCCGATCAGGCCCGCCTCCTCCACCGGCTGCAAGGCCACGGCCGGCACGCGGGTCACCACCTTGTCGCCCACGCGCACGGTGATCTGGCCCAGCGCTTGCCCGCGCTTGATGGGCGGCACCGGCTTGGGATTCAGCTGCAGGCTGGCGCGCACCTGCTTGGCCCGGCCGGAGGGGATGATGGCGTAGACGTCCTGAGCCGGCCCGACCTGCACCTCCTTGGGATCGCCCTTCCACACGCGCAGCGTGCTCAGGGGCTGGCGAGCACTGTAGATCTTGCGGCTCTCGTAGAAACGGAAGCCGTAGTTGAGCAGCGATTGGGACTGCTGCGCCCGGGACTTGGGGCTGTCGGCACCCAGCACGATGCTGATCAGGCGCATCTGCCCGCGCTTGGCCGTGGACACCAGGCAGTATTGGGCTTTGTCGGTAAAGCCCGTCTTCATGCCGTCCACAGTGGGATCCCAGTACAGCAGCAGGTTGCGGTTGGGCTGGGTGATGTTGTTGTAGCTGTAGGATTTCTGCGAATACCAGTGGAAGTACTGGGGAAAGTCGCGGATGATGGCGCGCGCCAGCAGGGCCAGGTCATAGGCGCTGGTGTAGTGATTGGCCACCGGCAGCCCGTCTGCATTGGCGAAATGGGTGTTGCGCATGCCCAATTGGCGGGCGTAGGCGTTCATCAGATCGACGAAGGCCTCCTCGGTGCCGGCCACCCGCTCGGCCAGCGCCACCGTGGCATCGTTGCCGGATACCACGATCATGCCCTGGATCAGGTCGGACACCTTCACCGGCACGTCCGGCTGGATGAACATGCGCGAGCCGCCCGTGCGCCAGGCCTTGGTGCTGACCCGCACCGTCTCGTCCAGCTTCAGGGTGCCCTTCTTGAGTTCGTTGAAGACCACGTAGGCGCTCATCAGCTTGGTCAGGCTGGCGGGCTCCACCCGCTCATGCTCGTTGCGGGCGGCGATGGCCTGCCCGGAGGTGTAATCCATCAGCATGTACGACTTGGCGCCCACGCTGGGCGGGCCGGGAATGGGTACCGTCAGGGGCACGGATTCGGCCGAAGCCCAGCGGGGCAGCAGCAGGACGGCAACGAGCAGGAGGTAAAACGGCAGCAGGGAAGCGAATTGGGCAGCGCGACGCATAAAAACCTTTTCTATTACCACGATGTACTAGGGGATGGATACAGCCGAAACAAATGATCTACGGATAATCGCCTGCTTGCTGGGCCAGGGTTTCGAGGGGGGAGGTGCGCGTTTTGGCGAGCATGGCATCCGGCTCGGCCAGCGGCGCGCGGTCATCCATGATGATGCTGAGATCCTTCAGGCCTTGGGCGGCCAGCCGGTCCATCCACATGTCCGCATCCGCGATGGTGTCCAGCGGACCGAGGCGGACGGCGTAATGCACCTTGCCCTCCTCGCGCAGCGGCTTGATGCTTACCGGACCGATATTGGCGTCCCGCAGCTGCGCCTGCAGGCGGCGGGCCGCCTCCTCGCTGCCCAGTTCCCCGAGGCCCA
This sequence comes from Thermithiobacillus tepidarius DSM 3134, assembly GCF_000423825.1. NCBI lineage: Bacteria > Pseudomonadati > Pseudomonadota > Acidithiobacillia > Acidithiobacillales > Thermithiobacillaceae > Thermithiobacillus > Thermithiobacillus tepidarius. The sequence goes on along the minus strand of NZ_AUIS01000005.1, from coordinate 38,976 downwards.
CGTAAAGCTGCGGCGGGGTGCGCCCCTCCAAGGCGGCCAGCATGGGCGTCAGCAGCGGCACATCATCTTTTTTCGCCATGTCGGGGGTGCGCACCGGCGCGATTTCCACCTTGGCCACCCCGCGCTTGACCATTTTCAGTTCCTTGGCCGCGGCGTAGGACAAATCGATCAGGCGATTCTTGTGGAAGGGACCGCGGTCGGTGATCTTGACGATGACGGACAGGCCATTTTCCAGGTTGGTCACGCGCACCAGGGAGTTCAGCGGCAGGGTCTTATGCGCGGCGGTCAGGGCATGCATGTCGAAAAGATCCCCGGAGGCAGTGCGGCGGCCGTGGAAAGCCTTGCCGTAATATGACGCCACGCCGTGAGCGTAGTAGGCGGCGGTGCGCGAGAGCTTTTTCAGTTTCGAGGAGGCTTCCTTGGAGATCCGTTCCAGCTTTGAGGCGGCTTCCGCGGTTCTGACCGTCGCGGTGTTGCTGCCCACCAGGAGCAGAAAGGCAAAGGCAAGATACCACCAGCTTCCGACGCGCTCTGATTTGGCAATCATCCTTGTCCTCCACTGTTATTTTGACAGGCTTCTGTCAAACTCCTCACCCGGCTGCTGGAGGTTCTGCATCATTTCCACCGCGGCCATGGCGTAGAGCGGGCTGCGGTTGTAGCGGGTGATCACGTAGAAGTTGTGAAAGGTGATGAAGTACTCGGGTCCGTCGGTTCCATCGAGTTTTAGTAACGACACCGGCAATTGAGCACCCAAAGACCCCTCCATGTCAACCATTGGGGTGATGCCGGCGCCCGCCAGCTGCTCCAGAGTATAGCGCGGACGCAGGTCGTTGCTCAAAAACGGCTGCGGTTGGGCATCGGGCGTCAGCTGGGCCGGAATGGCGACGGGCTGTCCCAAGCGCCAGCCGTGGACCTTGAAATAGTTGGCCACCGAGGCGGTGATATCGGGGATCGAGCTCCACAGATCGCGCCGGCCATCGCCGTCGCCGTCCACGGCATAGGCCCGGTAGCTGCTGCTGATGAACTGGGACATGCCCATGGCGCCAGCGTAGGAGCCCTTGGTATTCCAAGGATCCAGCCCCTCCTGGCGGCTGAGCAGCAGGAAATCCACCAGCTGCTGCCGGAAGAAATCGGAACGGCGCGGATAGCCCAGGAACAGCGAGGCGTTGGCCTCGAGCACCGGATACGTGCCCACGTTCTTGCCGTAGAAGGTCTCGATGCCGAGGATCGCCAGGATCAGCTCGGGCGGCACCTGATAGGTCTGGCTGACCTGATTCAGCAGTCGTTCATGCTTGCGCCAGAAGGCGTTGCCAGCCGCAATGCGGCTGGGGGTGATGAAGATCCTGCGATAGCGATGCCAGGGCATGGCCTCCGCGGGCTTGGTCATGAGCCGGATGACGCTCTGATCCACGGCGAAGCCCTGGAACAGGGCTTCCAGTTGGTTCGGATCGTAGGCATGGCGCGACACCAGCTCCTCGATCAAAGCGGCGAGCTTGGCCCGCTGCGCCTCGTCCAGCGCCGGCGCCTGCACGGCTCGGGCAGCGGCCGGCGGCTCGGCAACGCTTGCCGAAGGCGGCTGGGCCTGCGGTGCCGTCGGCGTCGGGGCAGCCGGCGGCGGGGTCACTACCGCGGAGGCCGCGGGCTGCTGGGGAGGCGTGGCCCCGCTTTCGGGCGCGACCGGCGTGCCGGCGCAGCCGCCGAGGTACAGCAGGCCCACCAGGGCCACGGGCGAAACGACATGACGAATGCGGATCAACAGAAACTCCTTACGAATGGACACGGCGATGCGCGTGCACGGACATCAGGATGCCCAGCGCGGTCATCAGGGTCAGCATGGAAGTGCCGCCGTAACTGATGAAGGGCAGCGGCACGCCCACCACGGGCAGAATGCCCGAGGTCATACCCATGTTGGCGAAGACGTAGATGAACAGCGTCAGGCTCAAGGCGCCGGCCAGCAGGCGGGCGAAGGGATCACGGTTTTCGAAGGCGATGATCAGGCCGCGGCCGATGACGAGCAGGTACAGGGACAGCAGCACGATCTCGCCGAGCAGGCCGAACTCCTCGGCGAATACGGCGAAGATGAAGTCGGTGTGGCTTTCCGGGATGAAGTCCAGGTGCGCCTGGGTGCCCTGCAGCCAGCCCTTGCCCAGACTGCCGCCGGAACCGATGGCGATCATGCTCTGGATGATGTGGTAGCCCGCGCCCAGCGGATCGGCCTGGGGATCGAGCAGGGTCAGAATGCGCTGACGCTGGTAATCGTGCAGGAAATGCCAGAGGACGGGCGCGCTGGCCGCCAGCGCCGCACCCATGCCCAGGAACCAGCGCATGGGCGTGCCCGCCAGCCACAGCACGAAGAAGCCGGCCGAGGCGATGAGCGTGGCGGTGCCCAGGTCCGGCTGGCGCAGCACGAGCAGAAAGGGCACGGCGATGATGACGAGCCCGGCCAGCACCGGCTTGACGGCCAGCGGGGCGTTTTCCTGGGCGTAATAGCGGGCCAGGAACATAGGCAGCGCGATTTTCATGAGTTCGGACGGCTGAAAACTGAAAAAGCCGAGGTCGAGCCAACGGCGGGCGCCCAGCCGGATCTCGCCGGCCAGGGCTACCATGATCAATAGAACAAGCGTGCCGAAATACAAATACGGTGCCCAGGCATAGAGGAGCCGCGGCGGAATGCGAGCGATCACCAGGATGACCGCCAGGCTCAGGCCGTAGCGGATCAACTGCTGCACGACCACGCCCGCGTCCTTGCCCGAGGCGCTGTAAAGGGACAGCAGGCTGATCACCATCAACATCAGCACGAGCGCGACCAGCCCGAGATCGAGACTGCCGAAGAAGCTGCGCACCCGAATCATTCGTCACCTCCAGCGCTGGCGGGCGCCGCGGCCGCCGGCTGGCCCGATGCCGTGGCCGCGGTCAGCACCGGCGCCGCCTGTGGCGCCAGATAGGCATCGATGACCGCCCGGGCCACGGGAGCGGCGGCCGTATTGCCGTGGGCACCGTGCTCGACGATGACCGCCACGGCGATGCGCGGCGCCTCAGCCGGCGCATAGGCGATGAACAGGGCGTGGTCGCGCAGGTGCTCCTGGCTGCTGTTCAGGGCGCGGCCGCTGGCATCGCGCTGCACCCGGGCGACCTGCGCCGTGCCGGTCTTGCCGGCGATGCTGACCGGACCGTGGTTGATGTTGGTGGCCGTGCCGCCGGTGACCACCAGGTGCATGCCTTCGCGTACCACGCTCAGCTCCCGGGCGCTGAAGGGGATCGGCGTCCCGCGCGGCGCCAGCAGGGACTGTCGCCGGCCGCTCACCGAATCCGTCGAATACAGGCCGACCCGTGGGTGGACCGGCACGCCGCCGTTGGCGACGATGGCGGTCGCCCGCGCCAGCTGCAGAGGCGTGGTCAGCACGTAGCCCTGGCCGATGCCGGCGATCACCGTTTCCCCCGGATACCAGATCTGCTTGAAGCGCCGCTTCTTCCAAGCCGGCGACGGCAGCACGCCTGCTTTTTCTCCGAACAAATCAATTCCCGTTTTCTCGCCAAAGCCGAAAAAGCTAAGCTCGTCGTGCATGCGCTGGATGCCCAGGTTCATGGCAGTGGTGTAAAAATAGACGTCGCAGGACTGGGCAATGGCGGTGCGCACATCCTCACTGCCGTGCCCGGTCCGCTTCCAGCAGTAATACTTGTGGCTCTTGCCGGGCAGGCGGAAGAAGCCGGGGCAGTACACCGTCTGCTCGGGCGTGATGACCCCCGCTTTCAGACCCGCCGCGGCCACGAAAGGTTTCAGGGTGGAGCCGGGCGGGAAGAGGCCGCGCAGGAAACGATTGGTCATCGGCGTGTAGGGATCCCCCTGCAGGCTCTTCCAGAGCCCCTGGCTGATGCCGTCCACGAACCAGTTGGGATCGAAGCCGGGCAGGCTGGCCAAGGCGAGCACTTCGCCGGTCTGCGGATCCATGGCCACCACCGCGCCCTGCTGGTTGCCCATGGCCGCCTCCGCCACCCGCTGCAGATCCAGATCGATGCTCAGGGTGAGGTTTTCTCCGGGCACCGCCGGCACCGACTCCAGATCGCGGATGATGCGGCCATGGGAGTTGATTTCCACCTGCTTGTAGCCGGCACGGCCGCGCAGCAGCGCTTCGTAGGCCTTTTCCACCCCATCCTTGCCGATGTAGTCCAGGCCCGCGTAGTTGTTCGGGTCGATCTTGCTGAGATCCTGGCTGTTGATGCGGCCCACGTAGCCCAGCAGATGCGCCGCCAGCGGGCCGTTGGTGTAGACCCGGCGCAGCCGGGCGTTGATCTCCACGCCGGGGAACTGGTGCCGGTGCACGGCGAAGGTGGCCACCTCCTCGTCGCTCAGGTCGCGACGCAGCACCACGCCCTCGAAGGGCCGCTTGCGCTTCAGATCCCGCTCGAACGCCTTCAGATCGTCATCGGTGATGGGCAGGATCCGGCGCAGGCGGTCCAAGGTCGCCTTGCGGTCGCCCACCCGCTCCGTCACCACTTCCAGGGTGTACATGGGCCGACTCTCCGCCAGCACCCGCCCCTTGCGATCGAGGATCAGGCCACGGGTCGGCGGAATGGGCACCACGGCGATGCGGTTCTGCTTGGACAACGTGCTGTAATGCTCGTGCTGGTAGACCTGCAGATAGGCCAACCGGGCGACCAGGGCCAAGGCCAGCAGCACGATGCCGGCGAAGGCCTGGGCGGTGCGCACGCTGAACATCCGCAGGCTTTTCTCGTCCTTGATGTTCATCGGGGCCTCCCGCTCAGGCCAGCTGCGCCCATTGACGCAGCTTGGTCGCGGTCAGATAGACCAGCGGCCAGAACAAGGCGCTGGTCAGCGGCCGCAGGAAGTCGGCCCGCTGCAGGGGCGTAGGCTCCACGGCGCTGTGGATCAGCCACACGATGGCGTGATCCAGGTAGGCCAGGAACAGGACGATGACCATCTGCTGCCAGGGCGGAAAGATCTGGATCTGCAGTTGCAGACGCAGGGTTATGTAGGCAATGGCGCTCTTGGCCAGGGCGTGCAGGCCGAGCCAGCCGCCGCCGAGCACGTCCTGGAGCACGCCCACCACCCAGGCGCTGCCGATGCCGACCAGGCGCGGCGTGGCCAGGATCCAATAGATCAGCAGCAAGGTCGCGAAATCGGGGCGGAACTGGGCAACCGCCGCCGGCAATGGCACGCTGTCCAGCATCAGGGCCGCCAGGAGCGTCAGGGGAATGACCAGATAGTTCACTGCGGCGCCTGTCCCGCTGCAAGATCACTGCGGCTCCCTGCCGCCGGTTCCGCGGGGGGCCACAGCAGCAAAATCTCTTCCAGGCGGTCCATCTTGACCCAGGGCAGAACGGCCGCATCGGCGAAGACCCGTCCGGAGCCGCGGTCGATGGAGACCACCCGGCCGACGGGCAGTCCCTTGGGAAAGAGGCCACCCAGTCCCGAGGTCAGCAGCACGTCGCCGACGCGAATGTCGGCGTTGTGCGGCAAAAACGGGATGCTCAGCTTCAAGGGATCCCCATTGCCGTTGACCAGCACGTTTTTGCGGGTCCGCAGGACCTGCGCCGGCAGACTTTGGCCGGGATCGGTCAGCAGGGTCACTTGGCTGCTGACGGGGCCGACGCGTACCACCTGACCCACCACGCCGCTGGCAGCCATGGCAGCCTGCCCGGCAAAGACGCCGTCGCGGCTGCCCCGGTCGATGGTGATCACATGGCTGGAAGGATCGCTGCTGGCGCCGACGACGCGGGCCAGCAGAGTCCGCCCGGGCGTGCGCTGCGCGGCACCGAGCAAAGTGAGCAGGCGCTTGTTTTCCTGCTCCAGGGCCATAAGCCTGAGCAGATGCGGCCGCATCCGGGCCATTTCCCGCTGCAGGCGGGCGTTTTCGGCTTGCAGGGCGCTGCGGGTGCGCAGGTAGTCCTGCAGATTGAACCAGAGATTTTCAGGGGCGCGGCCGAGGGCCTGAACCGGGTAGACCAAGGTCAAGAGCCAGCCGCGTTCGGGCGCCTGTTCGCGCTGATCCACCACCAACAGGAGCAGCGCCAAGGCCAGGAAGAGAATCAGCTTGGCCAGCAGAAAAGGGCGCGTCGAGGAATACTGAGACATGGAAACCCTGTGGATCAATCACACCTCTGTCCCGGCGAGGCGCCCGCACCCCGGTCATTCGTCGGCGAAGACATCACCCAGGTGTTCCATCTCCTCCAGGGCGCGGCCGCCGCCGCGCGCCACGCAGGTCAGCGGATCGTCGGCGATCACCACCGGCAGGCGGGTTTCCTCGGCAATCAGCTTGTCGATGTCGCGCAGCAGCGCGCCGCCGCCCGTGAGCACCATGCCGCGCTCCGCGATGTCCGCGCCCAGCTCCGGCGGCGCCTGCTCGAGGGCGATCTTGATAGCGCCAACGATGGCCGACAGCGGATCGGACAGGGCCTCCAGCACCTCGTTGCTGGAGATGCGGAAGCTGCGGGGAATGCCTTCCGCCAGATTGCGCCCGCGCACCTCGATCTCCATGACCTCGGTGCTCGGGTAGGCGCAGCCGATGGTCTGCTTGATCAGTTCCGCCGTCGCCTCGCCGATGAGCATGCCGTAATGGCGGCGGATGTAGTTGATGATGGCCTCGTCCAGCTTGTCGCCGCCAACGCGCACGCTCTGCGAGTAGACTACGCCGCCCAGGGCGATGACGCCGACCTCGGTGGTGCCGCCGCCGATGTCCACCACCATGGAGCCGGTTGCCTCCGCGACCGGCAGGCCGGCGCCGATGGCCGCCGCCATGGGTTCCTCGATCAGATGCACCTCGCGAGCGCCGGCGCTCTGGGCGGACTCGCGGATGGCGCGGCGCTCCACCTGGGTGGCGCCGTAGGGCACGCAAATGATGATGCGCGGGCTCGGGCGCAGAAAGCGCTGCTGATGGACCTTCTTGATGAAGTATTTGAGCATGGCCTCGGTGACCTGAAAGTCGGCGATCACGCCGTCTTTCATGGGCCGGATGGCGGTAATGTTCGCGGGCGTGCGGCCCAGCATCTTCTTGGCGTCTTCGCCAACCGCCTGGATGCGCTTGCCGTTGTTGCCATGCCCGGTGCGGATGGCGACGACGGAGGGTTCGGACACCACGATGCCCTTGCCGCGAACGTAGATGAGGGTGTTGGCCGTACCGAGATCAATGGCAAGGTCGCTGGAGAAAAGTCCGAGGAGTCGATTGAAGATCATGGGAGATTAGGAAGTCCGGAAGGCTGACAAAAACTTGACATACTCTATCAGTGCACCTCGCCCCGTTCAACTACCGCAACGCATTGCGGAGCAAAGGATTTAGCGCGCTTTCGCTTGGATGAAAACCAGGGATCGCACCGTCTGAAAAGCGGCGCGTCAGAGGCCGCCCCGCCGAACCGCGACCCGGCTGGCCGGGCCAGACAGGTGCAGCCAGAACAGGATGGCAGCCAGGGCCGCCAGCACACCCGCCAAACTGAAGGCCGCCGGCGCGCCGCGCGCCTGCCAGACCAGTCCGAAAAGCAGGCCGGCCGGAATGGCCGCGACGCCGGTCATCAGGTGGTACCAGCCGAAGGCGGTGCCGCGCTCGCTCTCGCGGGCGAAATCACTGACCAAAGCGCGCTCCGCGCCTTCGCTCATACCGGTAAATAGACCATAGAGCAAGGTTGTCAAGCAGAGGCTCCAGGCTTGCTGCACCTGGCCGAAGGCCAGGAAGCTCAGGGCGAAGGCGGCCCAGCCCAGCAGCATCACCGGCGGCCGGCCCCAGCGGTCCGCCAGGCCGCCGCCCCATTGGCCGGTGGCGGCCTTGGCGAAGTTGAGCAGCGCCCACAGCAGCAGGGCGGCGACCACACCGAGGCCCAGCTCGTGGGCGCGCAGGAGGATGAAGGTCTCCGAAGCGCGCGCCAAGGTGAAAAAGCCCAGGATGAGCAGATAGCGGCGCATCGGCCGCGACAGGCAGGACCAGCGCAGCTTCGGGATGGGCGGCCGCGCCGCCTGCTGCGATGCCCTGGCCGTTTCCCGGATGCCGAAGGCCAGCAGCAGGACGGCCAGGAGGCCGGGCAGCGCCGACAGGGCGATGACCTGCGGCAGCGGCAGGGCCGCCCAGTAGATCACCGCCGCCGCGGCCAGGCTGCCCAGCACGGCCCCGCCATTGTCCAGGGCGCGATGGTAGCCGTAGGCATAGCCCATGATCTGCGGCGGCGCGCTGTCCGCCACCAGCGCGTCGCGCGGCGCGCTGCGCAACCCCTTGCCGACCCGGTCGGCGCTGCGCAAGAGCAGCAGCACCGGCCATGCGCCCGCCAGCCCGAAGAGGGGCCGCACCAGATTGGACAGGCCATAGCCGGCCAGGGCCAGCCCCTTGCGCCGCCCGCCCAGCCAATCGGACCGGCGCCCGGACCACAGCTTGAGCCAGCTGGCCACCGCCTCCGCCACTCCCTCGATCAGGCCCAGGGCCACGGGACCGCCCTGCAGGCCGCTGACCAGCAAGAGCGGGATGAGCGGCACCACCATCTCCGAGGCCAAATCGTTGAAGAAGCTGACCAGACCGAGGATCACTACGGTGCGTGGCAGTCGCGTGCGCATGGCCGACTCCTTGGAAGCCTGACGCAGGGCCGGATCGGACGCCGCCGCCCGCGCCTGCAACAAAAAATTCACGGAGCTGTCATGCGGCGGTCACACGCCTCTGGCACGGTCTCCGGTACGCATTTGCACGAGGAGACCGCATGAGCCGCACGATGCCGCAGCCAATCCCAATCCCGCACGCGCAGAACGCCGCCCCGCGCCTGCGCGTCTTCACGGCCCGCCATGCCGACGAGGTGGAAGCGGCCCAGCGCCTGCGCTACCGGGTCTTCGCCGAGGCATTCGGCGCCCAGGTGGCCGGACGCCGGCCCGGCCTCGACGAGGACGAGTACGATCCTTTCTGCGAACACCTGCTGGTGCGCGACGAGGACAGCGGCCGGATCGTCGGCACCTACCGCATGCTGCTGCCCGAGCAGGTCCGGCACGTGGGCTGCTACTACGCCGAGACCGAATTCGACCTCGCCCGCATCCGTGCCTTGCCGGTGCGCATCCTGGAGCTCGGCCGCTCCTGCGTGCACCCCGACTACCGCAACGGCGCCACCATCGCCCTGCTCTGGTCCGGCCTGGCCGCCATCATGCAGCGCCAGCGCATCGATTTCGTCATGGGCTGCGCCAGCGTGCCCAACGAATCGGGCGCCCAGGTGGGCGCGCTCTACGCCCAGTTGGCGGCGCGCCACCTCACGCCGGCGGAACAGCGCGTCTTCCCGCGGCGCCCGCTGCCGCACTTCGACCCGGCCGCCAGCGCCACGCCCGCGACCCTGCCGCCGCTGCTCAAGGGTTACCTTCGCGCCGGCGCGCTGATCGGCGGCGCGCCCGCCTGGGACCCCGCCTTCCACAGCGCGGATTTCTTCATGTGGCTGCCGGCGAGCCGCATCGCCCCGCGCTACCAGCGCCACTTCTGCGGCGGCTGAGCCGTGGACGGCTCCCTGGTCCTGACGCCCGGGACGGGCCGGCGGCGCCTGCCCCGTCTGGCCAGCCTCCTGGCCCGCGGCGGCCGCCGCACTTGGCGCCTGGGCCTGCTCTTCCTGCACCTGCTGCTCTCCTTGCCCATTGCGCTGGTGCTGCACTGGCGTCTGCGGCGGGGCCGGCTGGCGTTTCCACAGGCGGCCGGGATCATGGCCTGGTGGTGCCGGCGCCTGCTGCGCATTTTGCGCATCCGCCTCGAGGTGCATGGACAGCCGCTCGGCACGGCGCACCTGGCGGTCGCCAATCACATTTCCTATCTGGACATCCTCTGCCTCGCCGCGGTGCGGCCGCTGCGCTTCCTGTCCAAGGCAGAAGTGGCGCAGTGGCCGCTCTTCGGCTGGTTCGCCCGCCTCATGCACACGCTCTTCATCGAGCGCGAGCGGACCCACGGCAGCCTGCCGGCCATTGAAGCGGTGGCGCAGGCCCTGGCCGCCGGCGATGCCGTGCTCTGCTTTCCCGAGGGCACCACCACCCGCGGCGGCCAGGTGCGATCCTTCCATGCCGCCCTTTTCGAGGCCGGCCTGCGCGCCGCCTGCCCGGTGCAGCCCATCGCCATCCACTACGCCAGCCCGCGCGACCGCAGCCGCCCCCATCCCCGGACCGCCTTCGTGGGCGACGACACCCTGCTGCCCCACCTGTGGCGCCTCTTGGCCGAGCCGCGCATCGTGGCGCAGCTGCGCTACGGCGAAGCACTGCCTCCGCAGGGCACGCGCCGCGAACTGGCCGAGCGGGCCCGCGCGGCGGTGAGCGCGGCGCTGCCGCCGGCCTGAACACCGCCCCAGATCGGCCTACCCCTTCTCCTCGCCGAAATGGGCCGCTAAATCGCGGCCCCGCGCATCGTCCTCCAGCTCTTCCAGAAAGCAGGTCTGCCCTGTGGCCAGCATCCGCTCCACCCAGGGCCGGCAGCGACCGCAGTCGGTGCTGGCGCCGGTGGCCAGGGCCAGGAGCTCGACGTCATTGTCCAGTTCGGCCGCCAGCGCCTTGAGCCGGGCGAAAGGCTGGTTCTTGCAGACGCAGCGCTCGATGCGCACTTGGCGCTTAGCCATGGGATCGGCTCCGCAGCCAAGGCCAGACCGCCGCGGCGGCCAGCGCGGCGCCGGCGGCGGTGGCCAGCGCCACGCTCCAGCCGTAATGCTGGCCGAGCCAGGGGATGGCGACCGGCGACAGCACGCCGCCGAGATTGCCGCCCGTATTCATGATGCCCGCCACCGCGCCGGCGCGGCCCGGCGCGATCTCGATGGCCATGGACCAGAACGGGGTCACGGCGAAGTAAAGCCAGCCGGCGCCCAGGGACAGAAAGAACACCGCCCACAAGGGCTGCACGGCCGTGGCGCCCAGCATGATGCACAGGGCGGTCAGACCGAGGCCCAGCATGGCCACCCGGCGCCGCCCCGGCAGGGCGCCCAGGCGACCGCTCAGACGGTCCGTCAGCCAACCGCCCAGCGGCGTGAACAGGGTGATGGCGATGAAGGGGCCCATGGCGTACCAGGCTCCCTCCAGCACCGCGAAGCCGCGCTCCCGCACCAAGTACAGGTAAAACCAGGAAAGATAGACGTAGATCACGTAGCAGAAGAAGAAATAGCCGAAGGTCAGCAGCCAGACCCGGCCGTCGCGCAGCACCAACCCCCAGGGCTCCGCCAGCGGACGTTCGGCACCGCCGCGGCCGCCGCGGATGACGGCCAGTTCCGCCGCGCCGACGCGGGCATGCTGCTCCGGACGGTCGCGCGCCACCCGCCACCACAGCCCCGCCAACGCCACGCCCACGGCGGCGGAGATCCAGAAGGCCCAGCGCCAGCCCCAGTGCTCCATGATCCAGGCGATGAACGGCGGGGTCACGGCGGCGCCCAAGCCCACGCCGGCGATGGTCACGCCCAGGCCGAGGGCGCGCTCGCGCGGCGGAAACCAGTCGGCTATGACCCGGCTGTAGGCGGGATAGGCGGCCGCCTCGCCGATGCCGATCAACACGCGCGTGAGCACCAGCGCACCCGCCACGCCCAAAGCTGCGACCAAGGGACTGTCGCCGGCCACGGCGGTGGCCGCAGTGAAAACAGACCAGGCCAGCACCGCCAGGCTCAGGATACGGCGGGGACCGAAGCGATCCGCCAGCCAGCCGCCGGGGATCTGGAAGAGGGCATAGCCGAGGGTGAAGGCGGAAAAGACATAGCCCATGGTGATGGCGTCGAGGCCGTACTCGGGCATGATGCGCTGCGCCGCCACGCTGATGTTGACCCGGTCCAGGTAGGTCACCACCGAGAGGCCGAGCAACAGCGCCAGGATTCTGAAACGATACAAGCCGCCCCCTTCCACGATGTGTCTTTTCCATTGCAGGGCCATTTGGCCGCCCTACGAGTATGGCAGCCCGCATGCCGTTTTGAAACGCGGCCGCGCCTCGGGGCGCGAGGACTGCTCGGCACGGGCCGGGAGAATTTGACTAGAATGAGGGGAACGGGGATGCTCCTGAGGACGGGAACGGCGCGACGGAGGCGGCATGCAATCCGGGACGGCACTCGCCGGTGGATACGGTTCCTCACTGCGCCTGTGGGCGGCGCTGTGCTGCCTGCTCCTGCTCGGCGCCTGCGCCCCGCAGCGCGCCTATGACGCGGTCCTGGTCCTGGAGGACATCGCCGCCGCCGGCCAGCCGTCGCGCCTCAAAGCCAGCACGCCGCCCCCGCGGCGTGTCGCCGTGGCTTACGCGGTGGCCGGGCGCAGCCACCGGGCGGACCTCTACCTGCCGGCGGACGGCCCGCCGCGGGCCGGCATCGTCCTGGTGCCCGGCATCGTGCCCCTGGGCAACGAGGACCCCAGGCTGGTCGCCCTGGCCACCACCCTGGCCCGCGCCCGCTTCGCCGTGCTCACTCCGTCCATGCCCAGCTTCAGGGATCTGCACGTGCAACCGGGCAATGTGCGCGAAGTGGCCGATGCCTTCGCCTATCTCGCCAGCCGTCCGGAGCTTGCGCCGGACGGTCGCGCCGGCATGGGGGCGATGAGCTACGCCGTCGGTCTGGCTGTGCTGGGCGCGCTGGAGCCCGACATCCGCGACCGGGTGCGCTTCATCCTGGGCATCGGCGGCTACTACGACCTGCACAGCGCCATCACCTACTTCACCACCGGCTACCAGTCCGTGGGCGGCCGCTGGACCTACCTGAAGCCGGACGAGTACGGCACCCTGGTCTTCGCCATGAGCAGCATCCCCCACCTGCACAGTACGCAGGATCGCGCCGTGCTGGACCGCATGGTGCAGCTCAGGCTCAAGAACCCGCAGGCCGACATCGCCGCCCTGGCGCCTCGCCTCGGTCCCGAGGGCCGGGCGGTCTACGACCTGCTGACCAACCGCGATCCCCGACGCACCCCCGCGCTCATCGCCCGGCTGCCGCCGAAGTTTCTTGCGGTAATCGATGCCCTGAGCCTGCACAACAAGGATCTCGGCCGCCTGCGCGCCCGTCTGCTGCTGGTCCACGGCATGGACGACAACCTCATCCCCTACACCGAAAGCATCCGCCTGGCCCAGGCCGTGCCCCGCGGCCAAGCCCGGCTTTACCTCATCCACCACATCCTGGTCCACGTGGAATTCAAGGAGCAGCCTCTGCTGTCCTGGCGGTTCTGGACCGAGGACCTGCCGGATTTCTGGCGGATGTACCAGGCAGTGCATGCGCTGCTGGGGGAGAGGGAGCAGGGCGAGCGCGTGCTCTTGGGTGAGAACTGATGTGCAGGAGCAGCCCAAAGGCTCCGGGTTCGGGCGATCCGGGCGCGGGCAGCCATTGACGGCACCCCGGCATGAACCCAGGGGCGGCGCCGCTGCCCGGCATTGCCGGCGCGGGTTGGTCCACCATCCGATGCGGCCGGAACGACGGATCGCGGGCCAACCCGCTCCTACGGCCGGAGGCGGCAACGCGACCCGGGAGCCATGCCCGGGTACTCGCAAGATTATCCCCTCACCTTGCCCGCGCCCGGCGGGAGCAGGTATGCCGGGCGGCTGTGCGGTGCCGTGCCAAGCGCTGAGGGGCTGGCTCCGGGGCCGTAGGAGCGAGCTGGCTCGCGATGCAGGGGCGACTGGCATGGTTGATCGCGGGCAAGCCCGCTCCCATGGCCAGTGGCGGCAGCGGGGTTCAGGGTTTTGGTTTTTCCGCTTCGTTGTCCCGCCGCGTCGCGCCAGGCGGCGGGCCGGGGCGCCTTCTGTCGGTTACTTTTCCGGGGCGCACCAGAAAAGCAACCGGCTGTCGGGCAGCCCGACATCCAACCAGCCGCGGGCGCAGCCCGCTCCACCCCTCAAACCGTTGGGCTGAAGCAAGCTCAGCCCAAGCTACGTCCTACCGATGATACGCCCTCGACAGCTCATGCACCGCCGCCACGAAAGCCGCCGCATGTTCCGGCTCCACGTGCTGGTGGATGCCGTGGCCGAGATTGAAGACATGGCCGGAGCCGGGACCGAAGCTGTCCAGGATATAATGCACCTCGGCGCGGATGCGCTCCGGATCGGCGTAGAGCACGGACGGGTCCATGTTGCCCTGCAGGGCGACCTTGTGCCCGACGCGGCGGCGGGCGTCGCCGAGCTCTGTGGTCCAGTCCACGCCCAGCACGTCCGCGCCGGCCTCCGCCATCGTCTCCAGCCACTGGCCGCCGCCCTTGGTGAAGAGGATGACGGGCACGCGCCGGCCCTCGGCCTCGCGGGTCAGGCCGCTGACGATCTGAGCCATGTAGTTGAGGGAGAAATTGCGATAGTCGCGCGGGGTCAGCACGCCGCCCCAGGTATCGAAGATCATCAGGGCCTGGGCGCCGGCCGCCACCTGGGCGTTGAGGTAGGCGGTCACGCTGCGGGCCAGGAGGTCGAGGAGCCTGGCCAGGGTGGCCGGCTCGCCGTAGAGCATGCCTTTGATGCGGGCGAACTCCTTGCTGCCGCCGCCTTCCACCATGTAGGTGGCCAGGGTCCACGGGCTGCCGGCGAAGCCGATGAGCGGCACGCGGCCGTTCAGGGCGCGGCGGATGGAGCGCACCGCGTCCATGACGTAGCGGAGTTCGCCCTCGGGATCGGGCACGAAGAGCCGGTCCACGTCGGCCGCGCTGCGCACCGGCCGCTCGAACACCGGCCCCTCGCCCTCGGCGAAGCGCAGGCCAAGGTCCATGGCGCCGGGCACGGTGAGAATGTCGGAGAACAGGATGGCCGCGTCCAGGGGGAAGCGCTCGAGCGGCTGGAGAGTGACCTCCGTGGCCAGCTCCGGGCTCATGCACAGATCCAGGAAGGAGCCTGCCTTGGCCCGGGTAGCCCGGTATTCGGGCAGATAGCGCCCGGCCTGGCGCATCATCCAGACCGGCGTATAGTCGGTGGGCTGGCGCAGGCAGGCGCGCAGGAAAGTATCGTTTTGTAGCGGCGTCATCGGATATCCCATTCAAAAAAGCCGCCCGGGGTCGGGCGGCTCTGTCACGAACGATCGGGCTGCGCGGAGCTCAGACTCCCAGGTAGTCCAGGATGCCTTCGGCCGCCTTGCGGCCCTCGTCCACCGCGGTCACCACCAGATCGGAGCCGCGGCGCATGTCGCCGCCGGCAAAGATCTTGGGATTGCTGGTCTGGAAGCGCACGTCGGTCTTGACCCGGCCGCGCTCGTCCAGCTCGATGCCGAAGTCGGCGAACCAGGCGGCCGGCGAGGGATCGAAGCCAAAGGCGATGATCACGGCGTCGGCGGGCAGGATCTCCTCGGAGCCGGGCACCACCTCGGGCCGCCGGCGGCCCTTGGCGTCCGGCTCGCCCAGGCGGGTCTCCACCAGCTTCACGCCCTCCACCCGGCCGTTGCCGACGATTTCCACCGGCTGGCGGTTGAAGAGGAACTGGACCCCTTCCTCGCGGGCGTTGGCCACCTCGCGCTTGGAGCCGGGCATGTTCTTCTCGTCGCGGCGGTAGGCGCAGATCACGCTGGCAGCACCCTGGCGGATGCTGGTGCGGGTGCAGTCCATGGCCGTGTCGCCGCCGCCCAGCACCACCACGCGCTTGCCGGCCATGCTGACGAAGGGCGTGTTCTCCTGGGGCAGCTCCAGGTTGTGGCGCACGTTGCCGATCAGGAAGTCGAGCGCGGCGTAGACGCCGGGCAGGTCCTCGCCGGGGAAGCCGCCCTGCTTGTAGCGGTAGGTGCCCATGCCCAGGAAGACGGCGTCATACTCCTTGAGCAGATCCTCCAGCATGACGTCGCGCCCCACTTCGGTATTGAGCACGAACTTGACGCCCATCTCGGCCAGCAGGTCGGCGCGACGCTGCATGACCTGCTTTTCCATCTTGAACTCGGGAATGCCGAAGGTCAGCAGGCCGCCCACGCGCGGATAGCGGTCATAGACCACCGCCTCGACGCCGTTGCGGGTCAGGATGTCGGCACAGCCCAGCCCGGCCGGGCCGGCGCCGATGATGGCCACCCGCTTGCCGCTCGGCTGCACCTCGGGCTTCTTGGGCTGCCAGCCGCGCGCCAGGGCCTCCTCGGTGATGAAGCGCTCCAGCGCGCCGATGGTCACCGCCTCGAAGCCGTCGTTCAGGGTACAGGCCCCCTCGCACAAGCGGTCCTGCGGACACACGCGCCCGCACACCTCGGGCAGGGTGTTGGTCAGGTTGGAGAGATCGGCGGCCTCGTGGATGCGGTCCTCCACCACCAGCTGCAGCCAGTTGGGGATGTAGTTGTGAACCGGGCAGCGCCATTCGCAATAGGGATTGCCGCAGCTCAGGCAGCGCTCCGCCTGCAGCTTGGCCGATTCCAGGTCGAACTTGGCGTAGATCTCTTTGAACTCTTTCGACCGCTTCTCCGCCGCTTCCTTGGGCGGATCATTGCGGGGCGTTTTGACAAAGGAAAAGGTTCCCATTCTTACCTCTTCTTAGCGTGAGGGGTGAGGCGCAAGGCGTGGCGGCCTGCCCGCCTCGCGAACCCGCCGCTCACCGATTTAGCTCGCTTCTTCCAGCAGCACCTCCAGCCGCGCCGCCTTGGGGGCGACCAGCCAGAAGTGGCGAAGCACCTCGTCCCAGCGGTCCAGGAGGCCCTCGGCGTAAGTGCTGCCGGTAGCCTGCACGTGCTCCTGCACCTGACGGCGCAAGAGGGTGGCGTAGCCTTCCATGGACTCGATATGGACCCGGTGGATGTCCACCAGTTCCCGGTTCAGACGGTCGGCGAAACGGCCGTGGGCGTCATAGACGAAGGCCAGGCCGCCGGTCATGCCGGCGCCGAAGTTGACGCCGGTCTCGCCGAGCACCGTGACCATGCCGCCGGTCATGTACTCGCAGCCGTGATCGCCTAGGCCCTCCACCACCGCCACCGCGCCGGAGTTACGCACCCCGAAGCGCTCGCCGGCCATGCCCGCGGCATAGAGCCGACCGCCGGTGGCGCCGTAGAGGCAGGTGTTGCCGACGATGACCGACTCCTGGCTGGCATAGGACACACCCGCCGGCGGCTTGATGATCAGGGTGCCGCCGTTCATGCCCTTGCCCACGTAGTCGTTGGCATCGCCGGTCAGGGTCAGGCGCAGGCCCTGGATGTTGAAAGCGCCGAAGGACTGCCCCGCCGTGCCCTCCAGGTCGATCTGGATGGTGTCCGCGGGCATACCGGTGTTGCCGTGGCGCCGGGCGATCTCGCCGGCCAGGCGCGCGCCGATGGAACGGTTGGTGTTGCGCACCCGGTAATGCAGGCGGGTGGCGATCTTCTGCTCGATCCCGGGCATGGCGTCGGCCACCATCTGCTCCGCCAGTTGGCCCTTGTCGAAGGGCTCGTTGCGCGGCTGGGTCTGGATGTTGCTGTCCGCCTCGGCGCCCATGGCCGCGTTGGCCAGGATGGGCCGGATGTCCAGGCGCTGCTGCTTTTGCGTCTCGCCCGCCACAGGCTCCAGCAGCTGGGTCATGCCCACCAGCTCGTCGAAGCGCCGCACGCCGAGGCTGGCCATGATCTCGCGCACTTCCTGGGCGACGAAGCGGAAGTAGTTGATGACCATGTCCGGCAGGCCGATGAAGTGCTTGCGCAGCCCATCGTCCTGGGTCGCCACGCCGGTGGCGCAGTTGTTCAGGTGGCAGATGCGCAGGTACTTGCAGCCCATGGCGATCATGGGCGCGGTGCCGAAGCCGAAGCTCTCGGCGCCCAGCAGCGCCGCCTTGACCACGTCGAGGCCGGTCTTCAGGCCGCCGTCCGTCTGCAGGCGCACCCGGTGGCGCAGGTGGTTGCGGCGCAGGGTCACGTGGGTTTCGGACAGGCCCAGCTCCCACGGGCTGCCGGCATACTTCACCGAACTCAGCGGGCTGGCGCCGGTGCCGCCGTCGTAGCCGGCGATGACGATGCGATCGGCATAGGCCTTGGCCACGCCGGCGGCGATGGTGCCCACCCCGGCCTCGGCCACCAGCTTCACGGACACGTAGGCGGCCGGGTTGATCTGCTTGAGGTCGAAGATCAGCTGGGCCAAGTCCTCGATGGAGTAGATGTCGTGGTGCGGCGGCGGGCTGATCAGGGCCACGCCGGGCTTGGCATAGCGCAGGCGGGCGATGAGGCCGTTGACCTTGTGGCCCGGCAACTGACCGCCCTCGCCGGGCTTGGCGCCCTGGGCGACCTTGATCTGCAGCTCCTCGGCGTTGATCAGGTACTCCGGCGTCACGCCAAAGCGGCCCGAGGCGATCTGCTTGATCTTGCTCATTTTGTTGGTGCCGTAGCGCACCGGGTCCTCGCCGCCCTCGCCGGAATTGGAGCGCCCGCCCAGGGTGTTCATGGCGATGGCCAGCGCCTCGTGCGCCTCGGGCGACAGGGCGCCCAGGCTCATGGCCGCCGAATCGAAGCGCTTGGTGAGGCTCTCCACCGACTCCACCTCATCGATGGAGATGGGCTGCGTCTCCTTGAACTTCAGGAGATCGCGCAGGGTGGCCACGCCGCGCTGGTTGACCAGCTCGGCGAAGACTTTGTAGTCGCCGTAATCGCCGGACTTCACCGCGCGCTGCAGGTTGATCACCACGTCCGGGTTGTAGGCGTGGTATTCGCCGCCGTGCATGAATTTCAGCAATCCGCCGGCGCTCTGCTTCTTGCGCGGGCTGTAGGCGTCACGCAGCAGCTGGCGGACGTCCGCCTCCAAGTCCTCGAAGGAAGCGCCTTCCAGGCGCGAGACCGTGCCCGTGAAGCAGCGCTCCACCACCCGGCGATCGAGGCCGATGGCCTCGAAGAGCTGGGAGCCCCGATAGCTGGCGATGGTGGAGATGCCCATCTTGGACATGATCTTGTAGAGGCCCTTGTTGATGCCCTTGCGGTAGTTCTGCAGGGCCTTCTCCACCGTCACCGGCTGGGTGAACTGGCGCCGGCGGCCCATGTCGCGGATGATCTCGTAGGCGAGATAGGGGTAGACCGCGGTGGCGCCGTAGCCGATCAGGCTGGCGAAGTGGTGCGGATCGCGCGCGGTGGCAGTCTCCACGATCAGGTTGCAGCGCGTGCGCAGGCCGGCGTCGATCAGGGCGTGGTGCACCGCGCCAACGGCCATCATGGCCGGGATGTAGAGCCGGTCGCGGGCCAACTGGCGGTCGGACAGCACCAGGATCACGGTGCCCTGGCGCACGGCCGCCACCGCCGCCTCCGCCAGCGCCGCGATGGCAAGTTCCAGATTGCCCTCGCCGCTGGCGTAGGTCATGTCGAGGAAGCCGGCGCGGAATTCCGGCTCGGGCCGGCTGGTCAGCGCCTGGAACTTGTCGTCGGGCAGGACCGGGGAGTGCACCTCGATGCGGCGGGCGAACTCCGCCTTTTCCTCGAACAGGTTGGACTCGCTGCCGAAAGCCGTGTTCAGGGACATGACCACCGCCTCGCGCAGCGGATCGATGGGCGGGTTGGTCACCTGGGCGAACTGCTGGCGGAAGTAGTCGGCGATGTGGCGCACCTGGCGCGACAGCACCGCCATGGGGGTGTCGTCGCCCATGGAGCCCACCGCCTCCTGGCCGTCCTCGGCCAGCACGCGGATGACCTGATCGCGCTCCTCCAGGCTGACGCCGTAGGCCTTCTCGAAGACGGGCAGCTCGTCGCCCAGGCTCTGGGCCGGCTCTTCCGGCGCCTCCGGATCGGCGGGCAGGTGCACGGTGTGATCCCGCAGCCACTGGCGATAAGGCTGCGACTGCTTGAGCCGGGCATCGATGGCGTTGCTGTCCAGGAACGCGCCGCTATGCAGGTCCACCGCCACCATCTGGCCCGGACCGACGCGGCCCTTCACCAGCACGTCCTGATGGGTGTAGTTGAACACGCCCACCTCGGAGGCGATGTTGATGACGCGGTCCTTGGTGATCACGTAGCGGGCCGGGCGCAGGCCGTTGCGGTCGAGCATGCAGGCGGCGATGTCGCCGGTGTTGAAGACGAGGCCGGCCGGGCCGTCCCACGGCTCCATGCGCATGCTGTTGTACTCGTAGAAGGCGCGCAGGTCCGGATCGAGGCTCTCCATGTTCTGCCAGGCGGAGGGCACCAGCAGGCGCACGGCCTTGAAGAAGTCCACCCCGCCCATGAGCAGGGTCTCCAGCATGTTGTCCAGGCTGTAGGAGTCCGAGCCGCCGCCGACGATGGGCCGGATGTCGTCCATGTTCTCGAAGTAGGGCGAGGACAGGTTGGCCTCGCGCGCCTTGGCCCAGGAGCGATTGGCCTGCAGCGTGTTCAGCTCGCCGTTGTGGGCCAGCACGCGGAAGGGCTGGCACAGGCGCCACTCGGGCCAGGTATTGGTGGAAAAGCGCTGATGATAGGTGACCAGCGCGGAGGCGAAGCGCTCGTCGCGCAGGTCCGGGTAGAAGTCGGGCAGGTGGGCGGGCATGACCAGGCCCTTGTAGCCCACCACCTTGGACGAGCAGGTCACGGCGAAGAAGTAGCCGTCATCGGCGAACTGCTTCTCGGCGCGCTTGCGCAGCACGAAGAGCTGGCGCTCGAAGGCGTCCGCCGCCAGGCCGGCCGGCGCATTGATGAAAGCCTGCCAGACCGCGGGCTGGCTCTTCAGGGCTTCGACGCCGCAGGCGGCCTCGCCATTGGTGGGCACCTCGCGCCAGCCGGCGAACTCGAGCCCCAAGGCCCGGGCCTCGGCCGCGATGGCGTCACGGCAGGCCTGCGCGCGGCCCGCGTCGGGCGACAGGAAGAACTGGCCGACGCCGAAGCACTCGCCGAGAATCCAGCCCTGCTCGGCGGCCACCTGCCGCATGAAGGCCTCGGGCATCTGCGCCAGAATGCCGCAACCGTCGCCGCTCTTCATGTCGGCGGCCACGGCACCGCGATGGGTCAGGCAGCCCAGCGCGCCAATGGCGGTGGCCACGATGTAGTGGCTCGGCACGTTGTCCATCTGGGCAATCAGACCAAAGCCACAGGAATCTTTTTCGAATTCGGGAGAATATAGGGAGTGTTTCAGATCGTTCACAGTGAGTAAGCCCTCGCCCAGGGTCACAGAATCTCGGCGGCGCGCGCCGACCCGAGCATCGCCGTGGTGGCAGTCGAACCTGCAAGTATACTATCGTCCCGCCCGCACATTCAACGAACTTAGACCCAAAATATTAGAAAAGTTTGATGGACGCCTTGCGGCGCCGTTGCGCGCGAGGCGGCCTCAGCGCGGCTCCTCCGCCCGGTCGGTGGCATCCGCGGGCGCGGCATCTGCCCCCCGCGCCGCCAGCAGGTCCCGGATCTCCGCCAGCAGCCGGATTTGCCGCAGCAGCAGGAAGGGCGTGAAGAACCAGAGCAGGATGAGAATGATCAGCAGAATGGGCAGCAGCAGGCTCAAGCCCGTGCTCACGCCCGACAAAAAGCCCGTCAGCATGTGGTGACTCCGTGGGGATCGAAAAGTCTGTCGAATTCGGCGATGGCGAAACGATCGGTCATCCCGGCAATATAATCGGCCACCACCCGGGCGCGCCCCGCCGGCCCCTGCTCCTGCTCCAATGCCGCCACCCGCTGCTGATGCTTGAGCGGCAGCAAGCGCGGATCCTCGAATAGCGCCTGAAACAAGCGGGTCACCAGGCGCTTGGCCTTTTCGCTCTGGCGGTGCACCTGCGGATGGCGGTACAGCCCGCGCCGCAAAAACTGCTTCAGTTCGCGGTTCTGGGCCTGCAGCGCGGGCGAATAGGTCGCCAGCGGCTCCCGCTGGGCGCGGACGTCCTCGATGCCGGCCACCCCCGCCGCCTCGATGCGCGCCCGGGTGGTCTCCACCAGATCGGTGACGAACTGGCTGATGAGCCGCCGGATGGTTTCGTAAGCGAGCACCCGCTCGCCGGCATCCGGATAGAGAGCCCGCACCTGCTCGAAAACCCGCCGGAATACCGGCACTTCGCTCAACTGCTCCAGGGTGAGCAGGCCGGAGCGCAGGCCGTCGTCGATGTCGTGATTGTTGTAGGCGATCTCGTCGGCCAGATTGGTGATCTGCGCCTCCAGGCTCGGCTGGCCGCCGTCGACGAAGCGCCGCCCCACCTCGCCCAGCGCCGCCGCGCGCGCCGGCGAACAGTGCTTGAGGATGCCCTCGCGCGTCTCGAAGCAGAGATTCAGGCCCGGGAAGGCGCCGTAGCGCTCCTCCAGCTCGTCCACCACCCGCAGCGACTGCAGATTATGCTCGAAGCCGCCGTAGGACTGCATGCAGGCGTTCAGGGCATCCTGGCCGGCGTGCCCGAAGGGCGTGTGCCCTAGGTCATGGGCCAGGGCGATGGCTTCGGTCAGATCCTCGTTCAAGCCCAATTGCCGGGCGATGGAGCGGGCGATCTGCCCCACCTCGATGGAATGGGTGAGCCGGGTGCGATACAGGTCGCCCTCGTGGTTGACGAAGACCTGGGTCTTGTACTCTAGGCGCCGGAAGGCCTTGGAGTGGATGACCCGGTCCCGGTCGCGCTGAAACTCGCTGCGGCCCAGAGGCGGCGCCTCGGAGTGGCGCCGGCCACGGGTTTTGGCAGGATCGGCGGCGTAGGGCGCCAGCATGTCAGGACGCCGTCGCGGGCGCGGCGCCAACGGCATGCGGCCGGCCGGGGCAACGCAGCGTCAGCGGCTCACTGCCCGTCCTTCTCATGCAGCACCTGCATCATGGTCTCCGCCAGCAGCGGCATGCGCGCGGCGAAGAGCTCGAAGGCGGCGTCGGCGTACTGGCGGATCTCGTATTGGGCGTCGGGCTTGCGCCGCAGGTTGAAGAAGTTCATCAGGCTGCGGAAATTGATGGTCCAGTAGACATCCGAGTAGGCCGCCACCGGCGTCACGTTGCGCAAAAGCTCCCGCGCCCGGCCGCGGAACGGATCGCGGCCACCCTCTTTCTGGGGGATTTCGCCTGCCGCCCGGGCGGCGTCGATGCGCTGGCAGGCCTGCTCGTACTGGCGCTCGTACCAGTCGAAGAGCTGCGCCATCAGGGCTTCGTACTCGGCCACCGCTGCCTCGTCCAGCACCTCGAAGCCGTCCACGCGCCGCGCCTCGACATCGGGGACATAGGCCATGGAAATGGGCTTGCGGTAGCGCATGGAGAACTCGTTCCAGGAGCTGACCCGATGCTTGACCCACTGGCGCAGCACGAAGATGGGCGCGATGAAGCGATAGCGGAAGTAGACGGTCTCGAAGGGCGTGCCGTGGTTGTCCTTCAGGAGCAGGTAGAGCAGGGCGCGGTCCTTGTCGGTGAAGTCCGCCAAAGAACGCAGGCGCTTGTTGGTGGAGCTGATGCGCGCCGTGTTGACGATGGTCGCCTCATCCCCCCAGGCATCCTCCAGCTCGATGAAGCCGAAGTTGCCGATGCGGCGC
Organism: Thermithiobacillus tepidarius DSM 3134; assembly: GCF_000423825.1. Classification (NCBI taxonomy): domain Bacteria; kingdom Pseudomonadati; phylum Pseudomonadota; class Acidithiobacillia; order Acidithiobacillales; family Thermithiobacillaceae; genus Thermithiobacillus; species Thermithiobacillus tepidarius. Next base: position 15,762 of record NZ_AUIS01000005.1, on the reverse strand, counting down.
GTGCCGGCGGGATTCAGCTCGCAGCGCAGCGCCACCTCGTCGGCCAGCTCCTGGGTGGGCTTGTTCAGCGTGAAGCTCATCGACCCTCCATGTGGGATTGTATCGCCTCGATCACCGCCGCCTCCGGGACATCGCCGGTGATGGTCGCCTCGCCGATGGCGGTCAGCAGCACGAAGCGCATGCGCCCTTCCTGCGCCTTCTTGTCCACGCGCATGTAGCGCAGATAGTCGGCCACCGGCAGGGCCGGGGCCGCGGTCGGCAGCCCGGCGCGCTTGATCAGGCGATAGATGGCACTCTGCTCGCTTTCGCGCAGGAGATCCAGGCGCCGCGACAGGTCCGCGGCCATGGCCATGCCGATGGCCACCGCCTCGCCGTGCAGGTAGGTGCCGTAGCCGGTGGCCGCCTCGATGGCATGGCCGAAGGTGTGCCCCAGGTTCAGGATGGCGCGCAGGCCGCCCTCGGTCTCGTCCTTGGCCACCACCCAGGCCTTGTCGGCGCAGGACTGCTCGATCACGTGAGCGAGCACCCCCGGCTCCTGGGCCAGCAGGGCGTCCATGTTGTCCTCCAGGTAGTTGAAGAAGCCCTGGTCGACGATGAGCCCGTACTTGATGACCTCGGCGATGCCCGAGCGATACTCCCGCTCCGGCAGCGTCTTCAGCGTATCCGTGTCGATCAGCACGGCACGGGGCTGATAGAAGGTGCCGATCATGTTCTTGCCGCGCGGATGATTGACCCCGGTCTTGCCGCCCACCGAGGAATCCACCTGGGCCAGCAGCGTCGTGGGAATCTGCACGAAGGGCACGCCGCGCTGGTACACGGAAGCCGCGAAGCCGGTGATGTCGCCCACCACGCCGCCGCCGAGGGCGAGCAGGGTGGTGCTGCGGTCGCAGCCATGGGCCAGCAGTTGGTCCACGATCTGCTCGATGGCGGCCAGCGTCTTGTACTGTTCGCCGTCGGGCAGCTCGATCACCACGGGCTCCCGGCCCATGGCCTGCAGGGTCTCGCGCAGGGTCGGCAGGTACAGCGGCCCCACCGTGGTGTTGGTCACCACGGCCACGGGGCCCTTGCCCAGGGCGGGCTCCAGCAGCTCGGGCCGGCACAGCAGGCCCGCGCCGATATGAATGGGATAGGCGCGAGGGCCTAGCTCGACGGTCAAGGTTCTCATGGTCTTGGAAATGCAGTCGGACGTACGAGGCATGATCCTTACACCTTTTACGCTTTTCCGCAACCGCCGTCCGCTCCGTCGTCCTTCAGGAATTTCACGATCTGGCCCACCACCTGCTCGGCCCGCAACCCGTCGGTCCGCAGCGTCAGATCCGCCAGCTCGCGATAGAGCGGCGCCCGCTCGCCTTGCAGCGTTTCCAGGCGCGCGCGCGGGTCGGCCACCTGCAGCAGCGGACGATTGCTGTCCATGCGCACCCGCCGCAACTGCTCGTCCACGCTCACGTCCAGATACACCACCCGGCCCATGGCCTTGAGCCGCGCCCGGTTTTCCGGCCGCAGCACGATGCCGCCGCCCGTCGCCAGCACCATGGGCCCCATCCCGGCCAGGTCCGCCAGCACCCGCGCCTCCCGGGCCCGGAAGCCGTCCTCGCCCTCGATCTCGAAGATGGTCGGAATCGACACCCCGGTGCGCTGCACGATCACGCTGTCGGAATCGTAAAACGGCAAATGCAGTCGGCCGGCTAAAAGCCGGCCGACCGTGGACTTGCCGGCCCCCATGGGGCCGATGAGGATGACGCTTTGCATGCGATTCACACGGATAGCTGAAATTGAAACCCTCATGGCAGTTTGGCGCTCATTCGCCATACCGCTGCCGAACTGCTCGTCACGCAGGCATTTCAACAAGGATACCCCGCCACAAGGGCGGGGTATAGAGCAGTTTCACTGTTTGGTTTCACTCCTACCGGTAAGTGGAGTTGGGCAAGTCACACGCTCTCAACTCGTCCTGCGCCACCGGCAGTACGAAGTTTATGCTCGAAGTCGCCTCCGTGCCTTGCACCTGCGTCTTGGCCCTGATGCGCGCCACGATCCAGGTGCCGCTTTGCTTCAGATAGGTCAGGTTGAAATTGGCCACGCCGTTGCTGTCGGTGGTCACCGTGGCCGGCAGCGAGCCCACCGCCGAATTGGGCGGCGTCAACACGCCATCGCCATTCAAATCCTCGCCTGCATCCAGCATCAGGTTCTCATTGACGTCTTCATTGTTGAAAGTGCCAGTGATGCCGCCAATCAGGAGGTCGCCGCTGGTGGTATTGTTGATCCCATCGTCATTGGTGACCGTACACGCCCCCGCGCTATCATGAGCATAAGTGCCGGTCTGATACTGTACTGGCCAGGCGCTCAGATTGACGGTGGTATTCGCCACCGGATTGCCGTTGGAATCAGCCACGAGCACCGACATGGGCAACTGGTAGGTGGTCGTGTTGGGCACCACCACCTTGGAAGCCTGCCCGATCACCACGGACCCGGCGGTATTGCCAATGACGATTTTGGTACTCGCGGATATCGATGTGCCCACGACAGTCGCCACCACGGTCACCCCGCCGGCCCCGGACGGCAGCGAGCCCGAAGTAAAGGTCGCATTGGCTTGGCCCAGCGGCGCGCTGGTATTAGCCGAGGTCAACTGCACGACCGGCGATATGGTTTCGCCACCGCCCGTGGGATTTACGATGGAAAAGGCGACCGGCGCGTTGCCCACCAGCTGGTTGCTGGCATCTCTGACCGTGGCGGTCAGCACGGCCGAATTGGTGGTCCCGCCAGTGCTGGGCGCCAGCACGTTCACGTTGGACTGCAGCGTGATGGTTGCCGCCACGCTGGAGGTGAAGGTGACCGTATGGCCATCGGAGTCGGTGACGTTGCCTCCCGCGTCAATGCCTTGGGCCTGCACGTTGGCCACCCCCGCATTCGTCGAGGACAGGGTGGCCGTTGCCGTACCCCCGACCACTGTCGCGTCATAAACAGAAGCCCCGTTTTCCGACCACTTGCCCAAAGTGCTTGCAAAGCGCACTTTGACTTGACCGGGAAGCGCCTGGACAGTGAAAGCGAGCGCAGAATTCAAACTTGCCGCGATCGGGTCAGCCACAGGCGATACGATCTTGAATTCGCTGCCCGCATCGCTGACCGTGAGCGATTGGGCGGCGGCGGTTCCCAAGGCACTGACATTCACGGTGATCGGACCCGCCCTGGTACCCGTCACTGTGGCCGTCATTCGCCCATTCACATCCGTGTTGCCGGATACGGGCGACAAGGTGGCCGAGCCGTCACCCGGGTTATTGGCCAGCGACAACGTCACCGGCGCATTGTAGACCGGATTGCCGCTGGCATCCTTGGCGGTCACCGTCAGCGTGGCGGGAGACGTTCCGTTGCTGACGATGCTGGTAGTATCCACACTCAGCTTCAGCGTCGACCCTTGGATCTGAACGGGAATCTGGGCACTGCTGGTGCCGTTGACGGAAGCGGTGACAGTCACCGTCCGGTTGCTCTTGTCGAGGGTGCCGGAAGAGAAGCTCACGGTGGCCCTGCCGCTGGCGTCAGTGGTTACCGTCGAAGCGCTGATCTGTCCCCCGCTTGCGCTGAAGGTGACGGGTACACCGGCCATGGCCGAATTTCCCACACCCAGAACGGTTGCAATAACGGTCGCGCTGTCTGAATTATCCGATTTGACGCTCGTTTTGCTGGTTGCGAGGGTAACCCCTGTTACGCCATCCACGCCGGAAGCGGTTGGTGCGGTGCTGCTGCCCGCACTCCCGCATACCTGCAGCAAGAGCATCGCAAAAGCAGGGGCGCCACACTGTGTCAGTTGCGCTTAACGCGACTCCGGCACCGGCCCATCCAGGATCTTCGGTGTCAGGAAGATGAGCAGTTCCGTCTGGTTCTTGGTCCTTGTCCGGTTTTTGAACAGATGGCCCAGCAGCGGCAACTTTCTCAAGCCCGGCACGCCGGTTTCCTGCTGGTTTTCCTCTTCTTCGTAGATGCCGCCGATCACCACGGTCTCGCCGTTGTCCACCAGCACCTTGGTCTTGACCTTGCGGGTGTCGATGGCCACGCCGCCGGGGACGATCTCGCCCTTGGAGTCGCGGGTGGCGAAGACGTCCAGATTGACCTTGCCGTCCGGGGTGATGCGCGGCGTGACTTCCAGGCTCAGCACGGCCTTCTTGAAGCTGACGGCGGTGGCACCGCTGCTGGTGGCCTGCTGGTAGGGGATTTCCTTGCCCTGCTCGATAATGGCTTTCTGCTGGTCGGCGGTGATCACGCGCGGGCTGGACACCACCTTGCCCTGGCCTTCGGCTTCGATGGCGGACAACTGGAAGTCGAGGATCTTGTTGCCCAGGAAGCTGCCCAGGCGGAAGCCGAGGCTGGCGGGCGTGAAGCCGCTGGTGGGGGTGGCCGGGAAGTTGACCACGGGCGAGGGGGTGACCACGCCCCGGGCGCCGCCGACCTGGCCGCCCGCATAGGCGCCGGACAGGTCGATGGAGTAGGGGAAGTCGTAGCCGGTGGTGTCGTTGTAGCTGCCGCCCCATTGCACGCCCAAGGAGCGGCTGGCGTTGGTGGTGGCCACCACGATGCGACTTTCGATCATGATCTGGCGCACCGGCCGGTCGAGCTTCGCGATCAGCAGCTTGATGTTGGCCAGGTTGCTGGGGGTTTCCTTGACGAGCAGGGAGTTGGTGCGGTTGTCCACCGTCACCGCGCCGCGCTCGGACAACAGGTTGTTGCCCAGTTGGCCGCTCAGGCCCAGAGACGTGAGCAGGCCGGTGCGGTAGGTTTCCGTTTCCTGGCGGGTGCCGTCCAGGCTGGTGTTGGTGCGGCTGGTGGTGGTGCTCGTGCCGGAGCTCGCCTTGAGCAGCTCGGCCAGCTCCTCCGCCTTGGCGTAGTTGACCTGGATCAGCTCGGTGACGAGCGGCTCCAGCTTGATCTTGCTTTGCTCGGCCTTGAGCCGCGCCTCTTCGGCCGCGTCCAGGTCCTTTTGCGGCGCCACCCAGATCACGTTGCCGTCCCGCCGCATGCCGAGCCCCTTGGATTCCAGGATCACGTCCAGGGCCTGATCCCAGGGCACGTTCTTCAGGCGCATGGTCAGGGTGCCGGTCACGTTGTCGGCCATGACGATGTTCAGGCCGGTGAAGTCGGCGATCACCTGCAGGGCGTTGCGGATGTCGATGGCCTGGAAGTCCATGCTGAAGCGCGCCCCGGTGTAGGGCTTGCCCGGCTCCGCCTTGGACGGATCGTCGGCGCGGGACAGCGCGCGCGGCTTGACCTCCACCACCAATTTGCTGCCTACCTGATAGGCGGTATAGTCGAAGGCGGCGGGCACGGTGAAGACGAGCCGGGTGTCCCGGCCGCGCTGATAGCTGTCCACGGTGCGCACCGGCGTGCCGAACTCGGTGACGTCCAGCCGGCGCTCCAAATGGGCGGGCAAGCGGGTATTGGGCAGATCCACCAGGAGGCGGTCGCCCTGCCGCTGCACGTCGGGCGAGGGCGTGCCCTGGGCGACTTGGATCTCCATGCGGCCGGCATTGTTCGCGCCGCGGTGGAAGGTCATGTCGGCGATGGCGGGCGTCGCCGGGCTGACGGCGCCCGCCGGCGGCACGGATGCCGCCTGGGCGGCGGACACCGGCGCTGCGGGCGCGGTGGCGAAGGCAGAGGCGAAAGCGATGCGATAGCCGCTGGCCGCGGGTTCGACCATCACCGGCATGGGCTGATTGAGCAGGAGCTCCAGGCGGGCCGTGTGAGAGGCGGGCAGATTGCTGGGTTTGATGAGCTGCACGTTGCCGCTGCCCCTGACCGGCTGCACGGCCGGGCCGAAGCGGGTGTTCAGGAAGTCGATCTGCACCCGCCGGCCGTCGTCCAGCACGTTGACATCGTAGTCGGGCCGCTGGCGCGCCTGGATCAGGATCCCGCCCCTGGCACCCTGCTGCTGCACCAGCCCGTCGATGAGCGCCGCCTGGCCCGCTGCGGCCTGGCTGGCGGCGGCAGGCTGAACCGGGGGCTCGATGGCGGCGAGAGCGGGCAGGGCGCCGATGCCGAGCAAGACCAGGGCCAGGCGCAGGGGGCGCCGCGCATGGTGCGGCAGCAGCGGGGCCGCGTGTGCCTGGGACGACTTCCGTCGGTCTTGTTGTTTTGCTTTGTTCATGCACTAACCTCTGTGGCTCAAACCGGCCTTGTCACCGGTCCTTCGTTATTTTTTTCACATCGAGTGCCGCTTGCCGCGCCGGATCGCGCCGTCAGGGCATCCGGTTCATTGCCAGGCGTTGCTCCCGCTTTTCGAAGCCGCCGTCCAGGCTGGGCACCAGCTCCACGATGCGCAGGGTCGCTTCTCCCGGCTTCTGGATGATGTCGATCACCTGTCCTTCGTTTTTGCCCAGGTAGCTGCCCCGCGTGATCCGATAGGTATTGTTGTCCGGCCCCTTGATGATGGCCCAGGGGCGGTGCTGGACGTCATGCACGATGCCGACCAGGGTCAGGCTGGCCAGGTCGAACTCTTCCAGGGGCTGGCGCGGGCGATTGGGGTTGGGCTTGGGCCCCTTGGCGATTTCCATGGCCCGCTCGCGCCGGCGGCTTTCCTCGAAACTGGTGAAGGGATTGCGGCCGTCCTCGCCCGTGTAGGCGATGATGCTGGGCAGGGGCGGCTCGGGCAGGGGCTCGATCTTTTTCGTCTTGCCCGCCCCCTCCGCCACGAACTGGCGCAGATCCGCCAGGTTATCATCCGAGCTGCCGCAGCCGGCCAGCACGGCGAAACCGAGAGCGCAGGCGGCGCCGCGGGCAAGCACGGCGGCTGCCGACCTGTGCGGGCGGGGCTTGGATTGCTTCATGACTTCGCCTCCTTCTGGGCCTGGGCGCGGGCCTTGACTTCCGCCTCGTCCAGGTAGCGATAGGTCTTGGCCGTGCATTCCAGCCGCAGTACTTCGGCGCCCGCGGCGCCGCTCTGGGCGGGGGCAGTGGCGGCGGCGCCGGCATCGGCCACGCGCTTGATGTCCAGGTCGTGCAGGGTGACGATGCGCGGCATCGCGGCAACCGCGGCGGCGAAATTGCCCATGGCGTCGTAGCCGCCCAGCACCTTGATCTTGACCGGCACTTCGGCATTGAACTCCAAGGCCTGCTCGGGCAGCGGCTGGAACAGCTCGAAATCGAGGCCGCGACTGCGCCCCGCCAGGGTGATGTCGTCCAGCAGCGAGGGGATCTCCGTCTGGCTGGGCAACTGCCGCAGCATGAGCCGCAGGCGCCGCTCGATCTCCTTGAGCTGCTGCTGGTATTCGTCGTAGTGGGCCGCCAGCCGCTGCTTTTCGCGCACCTGGCCCTTCAGGAACTCCTCCTCGCCCTGCAGCGAAGCATATTGCTCGTTGAGGGGCTTGAGCAGGAACAGATAGAAAAAAATGCCCAGAAACAGGGCCACCACGGCCACGGCGCCCAACTGGGTCTTCAGCGGCCAGCGGAAGAAGTCGTCGGGCTGCAGGTTGCGGATCTCGTCCCAGCTCATTGCCCTGCCGCCCCCTTGCCGGCGCTCGTCGCTTGTTGCTGCGCTTCCCCCTCCAGTGCGGGACGCAGGCTCACCTGCATCTTGAACTGGCCCACCGGCGAGCCGGCCAGCTCGCTCTTGGAGATGATTTCCAGCCTGGGTGCCGTGAATACCGAGGAGGCTTCGAGGTTGCGCATCAGCTCGGAAACCTGGCCGTTGGATTCGGCATAGCCTTCCAGCAGGAAACCCTGCGGCCCTTCCTGGACGTGGGTCAGGAATACGCCGTCGGGCGTGCGCGCGGCCAGCTCGTTGAAGACCTGCACCACGAGGCCGCGGTCCTTCTGCAGCTTCTCGACCACGTTGAGCTTGGCGAGCATGGCCTCGCGCTGCTGCTTGATGTCGGCGATGGTCTTGATCTTGACGTCGAGCTGGGCGATCTCCTGGCGGAGGAAGTCCACCCGCGCCTGCTGCTGCTGCAGCCGGTGATCGAAGCCCAGGTAGACGGCATAGAACAGCAGGCCGATCACCGCCGCGCCGGCGCCGACCAGCATGGTGCGGCGGCGCGCCAGCTCTTTGCGCTTGGCTTCACGGTAGGGCAGGAGGTTGATGCGAATCATGGGTCGAATCTCCGCAAGGCCAGACCGCACGCCACCGCCAGCGAGGGCGCCTCCTGTTGCAGGCGCTTGAGGTCTACGCCCGCCGCCACGTCCATGCCGGCGAAGGGGTTGGCGACGGTCACCGGCACTTGGCCACGCTCACGCAGCGCCTCGGAGACGCCGGGAATCTGCGCGCAGCCGCCGAAGAGCATGACCTGGTCGACATGAGCGTTGGGCATGCTGGACTGGAAGAACTCGAGGGAGCGCAGCAGATCGACTACCAGGTTGTCCACGAAGGGCGCCAGCACCGTCTGCTCGTAGTCCTCCGGCAGCCCGCCCCGGCGCTTCATGCGGCCGGCATCCTCCTGGCTGAGCCGATAGCGGCGCATGATTTCCTCGGTCAGGCGGTCGCCGCCGAAGCTGTGCTCGCGATTGTAGATGGGCTGGCCGGCCTGGAAGACGTTGACCTTGGTGGTGGTGGCGCCCACGTCGATCAAGGCCACGGTCTGGCCCAGGGGCACGGCACCCGGCTGCGCTGCGATGTGCTCGTAAGCGGCGAGCAGGGTAAAAGGCTCCACGTCCACCACCCGCGCCTGGATGCCGGCCTTGTCCAGGATCGCCACCCGGTCCTCCACCGCCTCGCGCTTGCAGGCGATCAGCAGCACCTGATCGTAGCCCGGCCGGGTGTCGTCGGGTCCCAACACCACGAAATCGAAGTTGACGCCGTCCATGCTGTAGGGAATGTACTGTCCGCCCTCGAGCCGGATCTGCTCGTCGATGTCCAGCTCGTTCATGCCGGCCGGCAGGGAAATGACCTTGATGATGGCGACGGCGCCGGGCAGCGCGGTGGCGGCTGCCTTGGCACGGGTCTGGCTGCGCTTGATCAGCGCGGCGACGGTGGCGGCCACCACATCCATGTCCGGCATCCCGGCCCCGCCGTTGTTGAGGGGCAAGGGCTCGATGCCGAAACGCTCCACGCGGTAGCGGCCCTTCGTTCGTGACAGTTCGACCAGCTTGACGGAAGAGGAGCTGATATCCAGCCCGATCACGGGAGGCGGAGCAAAAGCAAGCAATGGAGATCCTTTTTTCGCAACCTTTGGGTGGCATTCCCGTGCCTGGCGGGAATTTATCATTGTAAATATTGTCTTATCCGGGTTCCCGGTAATCACGGAAATTAGCAGTATTCTCTTCCCTGTCAAGGCGCGCCCAGGATTTTTTGCGGCTTTCCGATTCACGCTCCCGCCCGCCTTTCCCATCCATCCCAGCTAGACTATTCTTCGCTTCTATGACATGTTTTAGCTTGCCCGTTCCAGCCTGTACCAGCCCCTAGCGTCCAAAGAATATGCGGCCAGCCCTGCGCTTCCTCCTGTGGTCCCTGCTCGTCCTCGTGCTGCTTCTCAGTGCGGCCGGCATCGCGGGCTATCTCACCTACAACCGGCTGCAAAGCCAGCTGCCGGACATCAACCCGGTGCTGGACTACCATCCGCGCATGCCCCTGCGCATCTACTCGGCGGACAGCGTGCTGCTGGTGGAGATCGGCGCGGAGCGGCGCACGCCGCTGCACATCGACCAGATTCCCCGCCGGGTGCAGCAGGCCTTCATTGCGGCCGAGGACGCACGCTTTTACGAGCATGGCGGCGTGGACGCCATGGGCATCGTGCGCGCCGCCTGGGCCAACTTCCGCGCCGGCCAGGTGGTGCAGGGCGCCAGCACCATCACCCAGCAGGTGGCGCGCAACTTCTTCCTGGAATCCGACCAGACCTTCGAGCGCAAGCTCAAGGAAGCCCTGCTGGCGCTGAAGATCGAGCAACACCTGAGCAAGCCGAGCATCCTGGCCCTGTACCTCAATCAGATTTACCTGGGCAACGGCGCCTACGGCGTGCAGGCGGCGGCACAACGCTATTTCGGCAAGGACATCCGGGACCTGTCCCTGGCGCAGATCGCCCTGCTGGCCGGCTTGCCCAAGGCGCCCTCCGCCTTCAACCCGCTGATCAACCCGGAGCGGGCGCTGGCGCGGCGGGACTATATCCTGCACCGCATGGCCAAGCTCGGCTTCATCTCGCCGGCCGAGGCCGAGGCCGCCATCGCCGAACCACTGAGCGCCAGCCGCCACGTAGCGGGCAACGACATCGCCCCCTATGCCACCGAAGAAGTGCGCCGTTGGGTCGTCGACGCATTCGGCGAGGAGACCGCCTACAGCTCCGGCCTGCAGGTGTACACCACCATCCTGAGCGAGAACCAGCAGGCGGCACAGCAGGCGCTGGTGGAGGGCCTGGAGGCCTACGATCGCCGCCACGGCTACCGCGGCCCCATTGCCCGGCTGGATGACGCCGCCCTGCAGGCGGTAATCGACGGCCAGCCGCCCGCCGCGCTGCCCGGCAAGATCCCCGCAGGGCTGCACTGGGGTGCGGTGCTCGATGCCGACGCCGAGCGCGCCCGGGTATATCTGGATGCGGGCGAGGAGATTTCCCTGCCCTTCGCGGCCGTCGCTTGGGCGCACCGGGGATCGGACACGAGGCCCAAGCGGGTCAAGGACGTGCTGCAACGCGGCGATCTGATCTGGCTGCGGCAGGCGGGCAAGGATTGGCGCCTGGCCCAGATCCCCCAGGTGCAGGGCGGCCTGGTATCCCTGGACGCCGCCTCCGGACGCATCCTGGCCATGGCCGGCGGCTACAGCTTCGATCTGAAGCAGTTCAACCACGTGACCCAGGCCTGGCGGCAGCCCGGTTCCGCCTTCAAGCCCTTCATCTACGCCGCCGCCATGGACGGCGACGCCCTGGCGGCAGCCGGCCAGAATCACTATTTCACTCCGGCCAGCGTGCTGGACGATGGGCCCTTCGCGGTGGTGGACGGCTCCGGCAAGCTCTGGCAACCGGACAACTACGAAAGCAAGCACTACGGCCCGACCCGCCTGCGGGTGGCCCTGGCGCGCTCCCAGAACCTGGTCAGCATCCGTCTGCTGCAGGCCATCGGCCTGCCCTACGCCCGCGACTACGTGCAGCGCTTCGGCTTCAGCCCGCAGCAGCTCCCCAATGGGCTGTCCCTGGCCCTGGGCTCGGCCTCGGTCAATCTGCTGCAGATGACGGCGGGCTACAGCGCCTTCGCCACCGGCGGCTTCCGGCCGCACCCCTATCTGATCGAAAAGGTGCTGGACGCCCAGGGCCGCCCCATCACGCCGGTCAATTGCGGCCTGTGCGCCCAGCCGGCTCCGACCTCGACCGTGCTGCCGCCGGCGGTGGCCTTCCTCACTACCAGCATGATGCAGGACGTGGTGCAGCGGGGCACCGCCACCGCCGCCCGCAGCTTGGAGCGTCCCGATCTGGCCGGCAAGACGGGCACCACCAACGAATCCCGGGATGCTTGGTTCATCGGCTTCACGCCGCGCCTGGCGACGGGCGTTTGGGTGGGCTTCGACCAACCACGCAGCCTGGGGCGGCGCGAGACCGGCGGGATTACGGCCCTGCCCATCTGGATCGACTACATGCGCACGGCGCTGAGAGACCAGCCGATCGGCGAATTCCGCCAGCCGCCCGATGTGGTGGTGCGGGAGATCTCTCCCAATCGCGGCTTTTTAGTGGACAGCGGCGGCATCCCCGAATATTTCCAGGAAGCCCATCTGCCGCCGGCCTTTGTGCCCCAGCCCCCGGATCTGGAGGGCCAGGCAGCGCCGGTGGCGGATGTGCCGGAGGCCGATCCGGCCACCACCAACCTGTATGAAGAGCTGTTTTAGGACACGATGAACAGACCCCCCCAGAACTCCCGGCGCTTGCGCCAGCTGGTGGCTACCGAGGCCGCCCGCATCATGGTGGAGGAGGGCATCCAGGATTTTCGGCTGGCCAAGGACAAGGCCCTGCGGCACCTAGCCATCAGCGGCGACAGCCAGCAGGTGCTGCCCTCCAATGCCGAGATCAATGCCGAGGTGGAGATCCGCCTGCGCCTGTTCCAGGGCGACCGGCAGCCGGTCCTGCTGCGGCAGCTGCGGGAAGCAGCCCTGCAGGCCATGGATCTGCTGGCCGACTTCGATCCGCGCCTGGTGGGCTCGGTGCTGGAGGGCACCGCCACCGAGCACTCGGATGTCAATCTGCACCTCTTCGCCGACACGCCCGAGAGCGTGGCCTTCTTCCTCATGGACCGCGGCATCGACTATGAGATCGGCAGCCAGCACCTGCGCTTCGGCAACAACTACCGGGAACTGCCGAGCCTGCGCTTCGAGCTCGGCCCGGCCGCCATCCACTGCGTGATCTTCGCCCCGGACGAGGGGCGCGAGGCGCCCGTTTCCCGCATCACCGGCAAACCCATGCGCCGCGCGCGGCGCAAGCAGGTAGAAGCGCTGATGAGCGCGGAATAGCGGCACGGCGCAACGGCAGGCACGCGCCCGGCGGGAGGGAGAGGGGTAGGGTCCAGGCGTTTCACCCCATCGTCCCGCCGCGCAGCGCAGCGAGGCAGGAACGGGCTGGTCCGCGATTTGGTGGCGGTCGGGATGGCGGATCGCGAGCCAGCTCGCTCCTACAGCCGGACGCGATAGGCGGATCGCTTGCGAGATGCCGGTGCCGCCGCTGGCGCCAGCCCACTCCTCCGACTCCGTTTGCACCGGCATCAAAACACTATAATTCCCCCGCCCGCCCGGTTATACTCCGCCGCAACTCAATTCCGCCGTTTTTTCCGAGATTCCTATGTCACGCAAGCTTCGCAACATCGCCATCATCGCCCACGTGGACCACGGCAAGACCACCCTCGTGGACAAACTGCTGCAGCAGTCCGGCACCTTCGCCGCCCACCAGCAGGTGGAGGAACGGGTCATGGACAGCAACGCCCTGGAGCGTGAGCGCGGCATCACCATCCTGGCCAAGAACACCGCCATCACCTACGGCGACACCCACATCAACATCGTCGATACGCCCGGCCACGCCGACTTCGGCGGCGAGGTGGAGCGGGTGCTGGGCATGGTGGACGGCGTGGTGCTGCTGGTGGACGCCTGCGAGGGGCCCATGCCGCAGACCCGCTTCGTCACCAAGAAGGCGCTGGCGCTCGGGCTCAAGCCCATCGTGGTGGTGAACAAGGTCGACCGCCCCTGCGCCCGCCCCGACTGGGTGGTCAACGCCACCTTCGACCTCTTCGACAATCTGGGCGCCACCGACGAGCAGTTGGACTTCCCGATCGTCTACGCCTCCGGCGTGCAGGGCTACGCGACCCTGGATCTGGAGCAGCCCAGCAGCGACATGCGCCCGCTCTTCGAGACCATCCTGAGCCACGTGCCGGCGCCCACCGGCAGCGCGGAGGAGCCGCTGCAGATGCAGATCGCGGCGCTGGACTACTCCAGCTTCGTGGGCCGCATCGGCATCGGCCGCGTCTATCGCGGCAAGATCTATCCCGGCCAGGACGTGATGGTGCTCAAGGGCGACGCGGACAAGCCGGTCAAGGGCCGCATCCTGCAGGTCTTCGGCTTCCGCGGCCTGGAGCGGGAGGAAACCCCGGCGGCCTATGCCGGCGACATCGTCGCCATCACCGGCATCGAGGAGATCGGCATCGGCGCGACCATCGCCGACATCGCCTCCCCGGAGGCCCTGCCCTGGAAGCCGGTGGACGAGCCGACCCTGACCATGAACTTCCAGGTCAACACCAGCCCCTTCGCCGGCCAGGAAGGCAAGATGGTCACCAGCCGGCAGATCCGCGCCCGCCTGGAAAAGGAGCTGCTCACCAATGTGGCGCTGCGGGTGGAGGACACGGACAACGCCGACGTCTTCCGGGTGTCCGGGCGCGGCGAGCTGCATCTGACCATCCTGCTGGAAAACATGCGCCGCGAAGGCTTCGAGCTGGCCGTCTCGCGCCCGCGCGTGATCTTCAAGGAAGTCGACGGCGAGAAGCAGGAACCCTATGAAATCCTGACCGTGGACGTGGAGGAGCAGCACCAGGGCGCCATCATGGAGAAGCTCGGCCTGCGCCGCGGCGAGCTGCTGGACATGCTGCCCGACGGCAAGGGTCGGGTGCGCATCGAGTACCGCATCCCGGCGCGCGGGCTGATCGGCTTCCAGACCGAGTTCCTCACCGCCACCAGCGGCACCGGCATCATCGCCCACGTCTTCGACGGCTACGGCCCCATGAAGGGCCCCATCCCGGCGCGCATCAACGGCGTGCTGATTTCCGCCGAGCAGGGCGAGGCCGTGGGCTTCGCGCTCTTCAACCTGCAGGAGCGCGGCCGCCTCTTCGTGAGTCCCGGCGAGAAGGTCTACGAGGGCATGATCATCGGCATCCACAGCCGCGACAACGATCTGGTGGTCAACCCGCTCAAGGAAAAGAAGCTGACCAACATGCGCGCCTCGGGTTCGGACGAAAACATCATCCTCACCCCGCCCATCAAGCTGACGCTGGAATCGGCCATCGAGTTCATCGACGACGACGAGCTGGTGGAGATCACGCCGCAGTCCATCCGCATCCGCAAGCAGTTCCTCAAGGAGCACGAGCGCAAGAAAGCTGCCCGGCAGGGGGATTGACCTGGACCATCCCGCTGGCGAGACGCATCGCGGGCCCACCCGCGCCTGCAGCCGCTAGCAGCAATCCGGCCAGGAATGGCCAGCGGGCCTCCCGCCACGGCAGGCGCGCGCCCGGCGGGCGTCGGAGGCTGAGCGGGTGCCGGTAAGGGCATGCAGGAGCGAGCTGGCTCGCGATTCACCGCGGCGGCCGGGATAAAGGATCGCGGGCCAGCCGTGTGATCCAGGACGATACCGGTGTTCGCAAGGCTGTCCCCTCATCCTGCCCGCTTCCAGTGGGAGCGGGGATTCCGGGCGGGCGCGGTGCCAAACCGAGCGGGCTGTCATCCTGGCTTGTAGGAGCGAGCTGGCTCGCGATTGCTCGCTAGTCGATATGGCTGATCGCGAGCCAGCTCGCTCCTACCGCCAGCGGCGACAACGGGCTGCTAGGTTGCCTTCGCCGTGCCCCCGTTGTCCCGCCGGGTCGTGCAGGGCACCCCGCGCGGGACAACGGGGGCACGGCTCTTTGCCTTCTCTTGGGCAAGCCAGAGGCAACGACCAACGGGAGTTTCTGCGGCGCCTCAGGCAACTGGCGCTGTCCGTTTTCGCGAGGCATAGCCGAGAGCGACCAGCGGGAGCGGCAAAGTGATTTGCTGTCGGATAACCCCCGATGCCGAAGCACCCGCGGGCGCAGCCCACTCCAACCTACATCCGTTGAGCTTCGCTGCACTCAGCCCAACCTGCGCTTCTCAGCCTCGCCGCCCCACTGCACCCCTCAATTCGCTGAACAAACCATAATTACCCGACCTGCCGCAGGGCCGGACACCGTCCCCATCCCCGGAGTAAACCTGTTGACACATACATGATAATCATTATCATTTGTTCAGCATAGAAAATGCGAATCATTACTAGGGTCTGTTCTCAATCAAGCGAAAAGCGTTATGCCATATGCAACCGAGGGGCTCTGTTGAATTTCAAGTGGGTTGCCGGGCATGAGGGTTGATCACTGCGAAGTCGAGCTTGCCGGCGATCAGGAAGATGACGGTTCTGATAGTGGTGAAGCGGGTGAAGCCGCGAGCGCGGCGCTTGGCGGACTGAAACAGGCCGTTGAGCGCTTCGAGGAAGCCGTTGGTCTGGCGGGTCTGGGCCCAGGCGACGATGCCCTCGAGGTGGCGACGGACCATGGCGGCGACCTCCTTCATGGGTTCGACCTTGGAACGCATGACGCAGGTGCACCAGTGCTTGA